>CBJLVJ010000525.1:0-3428 GCA_966426465.1 uncultured bacterium
CGTCGATCACGTACAGCCCGAGCTCGTCACACAGGTCAAGAAAGAGCGGATCATTCGGATAATGCGAGGTCCGCACGGCGTTGAAGCCGAACTGTTTGATGCGGACCAGGTCCTGACGCATGCCCTCGGAGCGAATGACACGCCCGGTGTGCCGATCGAAGTCGTGGCGATTGACACCCCGCAGCAGCACTGCCGCGCCGTTGATCAGCAGCTGGAGCCCATCGACCACGACCCGTCGGAAGCCGACCTGCAGATCCGCCTGTTCTACGGCAGCTCCAGAAGGGTTGCGCAGAACAATGGTGAGCGGATAGAGGTTCGGTTGCTCGGCCGACCAGCGGCGAACCTCCGGTACGTGCACTGGATCGAAGATGACCTCGCCCTCCGGCGGCGGCGCTCGGCGCGCACGCAACCACTCCCCACGGTCTAGCTGGCGCTGTTCCAGTGGCAGACCCGCGGCCTGGCGTTCCAGGACATCGCGGTCCTCGGCGGTCACGCGTATCGGTCTGGCCGACAGCTTGACTGGAACCTCCTCGCTCAGCACCTTTCCAGGCACTCGAGCTTCAACCGTCCAGCCGGGGCTCGGCTCGACGCCGTCGAAGCCGATGTCTACTTGCAGCTCGAGGATGCCAGTCGTCAGGTCGTCCGCCAGACCCGCCGTGGCGCGTACGTCCGCCAGGTAGACGTGCTGGGTGGCGTAGATCGAGACGGACCGTGTGATACCGCCGTGCCACCACTGGTCCTGGTCTTCGACATAGCTCGCGTCGGACCATTTGACAACGCGAAGCGTGAGCGTGTTGCTGGAGCCGTGGCGAACCGCGCCAGTGATGTCGAACTCAGCCGCGAGGTGCGAATCCTTGCTCACGCCAATCTGGTGGCCGTTCAGCTGCACGATCAGCACACTTTCGGCGACGCCCACGTGCAGCACCACCCGCCTGTCGATCCAGTCGTCCGGCACGTCGAACGTCCGCTGATAGAGGCCGGTCGGGTTCGCCGGCGGCACATGCGGCGGCCGGTCTGAGAACGGCATGACCACGTTGGTGTACCGCGGATAGTCGTCAGTGTCCTGCATCGTCCAGCAGCCTGGCACCTCGATGTCGCGCCACTCGCGGGAGGCCGGTGCATCGGCCCGTGCGAGGAGCTGAAAGCGCCACAGACCATCCAGCAGCAGGCGGTCCGGATGGGTCAGGCTGTGCATCGGCAGCCTGCCGACCGACGTCAATTCCGGCGATTGCCAGGGGGCTGGCTCAGAGATCACTCGTTCAGGTTAGTGCGGCTGACCAGTTACACGGCGCGCCACACCTGGTAGCCGCTGCGCCAATCCAGGACTGGCCTGGAGTCGCTCGGATTGATCACGTCAGCCGGCACGCCGGCGTCCATCAGCGCGGCGCCGGCGCTCTCGAGGCCATCGGCGGTACGGCGGTAGCGACGGTCGGGCTGCAGCCCGTGCAGCCGCGCCCGCCGGACGCCCGCGCCGCGCAAGCCGCGAACCTGGTACTCGAACACGACCGTCTCGTCGCCCGCCGGCGAAACGTACTGGACCGCGCACGGCCCAACAGGGCTGGGCGGCAGCAGCCAGTACTGCCTGCCGAACTGGACGAGGTGCCGGAGCTGCGTGTACTCCGCGGTCAAGCGCCTCGCCTGGTCCAGCTCCTCGGCCGACCACCGGGCGATATTTCCGCCAATGCCGAGCACGCCCTGCATGGCAACGTGGAAGCGGAACGCCAGCGGAGCGACGCGGCCGGTCTGCTCGTTGGGCACGTCGGTGACCCAGTTGACCGTTACTCGCGGAGTGTGCGAGCGATTGTAGCCGTACTGGATGTACAGGCGGTCGGCGGCGTCGGTGTTGTCGCTGGTCCACACCTGGTCGGTCCAGCGCAGCATGCCGAGATCCGCCCGGCCACCACCCCCCGCGCACGACTCCCACAGCACGTTCGGAAACTCGCGCCGCAACCGGGCGAGCATGTCGTACAGGCCCTGCACGTGGCGGACCCACGCCTCACGCTGCTGCTCGGGCTGCTCCGGCCAACCGACCTCGGTCCACACGCGATTGTGGTCCCACTTGATAAACTCGATCGGCCCGTGGTCTGACAGCAATCGTCGGAGCTGCTCCGTAATCGCCTCGCGCACGTCGTCGCGCCCGAAATTCAACACGAGCTGGTTGCGCCCGAAGGTAGGTGCTCTTCCGTCGATGTGGTAGGCCCAGTCAGGATGGGCTCGGTACAGGTCACTGTCCGGGTTGACCATCTCCGGCTCCACCCAGATGCCGAACTGCATCCCCAGCCGGTGGACTTCGTCGATCAGCTCTCGAAGTCCGTTCGGAAACTTCGTCGGGTTGACGTACCAGTCGCCGAGTCCCGCGTGGTCGTCATTGCGGGCGCCGAACCAGCCGTCATCGACCACGAACAGCTCGACCCCCAGGTCGGCCGCCCGCCGCGCGAGCTCGATCTGCTGGTCGGCACGGACATCGAAGGTCGTCGCCTCCCACGAGTTGTACAGCACCGGTCGTGGGCGCTCACGGTGGGCGGCGGGCAGCCACACGCCTTCCTCGAACGCGTGTAGCAGCCGGCTGGCGCCACCAGACCCGCCCTCGGAATAGCCACACACAAGCTGCGGCGTCGCGAAAGTAGAACCCGGCGCGAGCCGCCACGCGAAATCGAAGGGTTGAATGCCCGCGACGATGTGCACCGCGTCGTTGCGCTCCACTTCGAGGCTGCACAACCAGTTGCCGCTCCACGCCAGCGAGCCGAACCAGACCGGCCCGCTGTGCTCGGCTTGCTCGCCACGTGGACGAACGGCGAACCACGGGTGTGCCTCGTGGCTGCTCAGGCCGCGGCGGCTCTCGAGCACTATCTTGCCCGGCGTCAGCGGGCGCTGGTACAGCCCGAATTCGCGGCCCCACTGGCCGTGGAGGGTCCACGCGTCGTAATCGCCGGGCGGCAGCGGGAGCGCAGCGCTGAGCGCTCGTTCGAGCGTGAGCACCTCCGTCCCCTCGTTCTTGAGGATGACCGACCGGGCGACCAGGTCATGCTCGGGAAAGACCTGAAATCGCTGAGTCACGCTCAGCCCGGTGACCTGGTCGTGGAAGACGATCTCCAGCGCCGGGAAACCGTCGATCTCGAAGGCACGGTCTTCGACAAACGACAAGCGCGTCTCGCGCGTACCGTCGGCGCGAGCCACGACCAGGCACACCTCCTTGAACAGCGGATCGCCATACACGGGGTACGCCGTTGGGTGGCCGTCGAGGAACGCACGTTGCGAGGGTCGATTGCCCTGAGGGTGCAGCACGTAATCGCTCGCCTGAGCGGCTTGGCCGCGCGGGCCCCAGTACGGCAGCAGCAGAGCGTCATCGGCGCCGAGCTGCAGGAGAAACGCGGTGGTGCGCGTCGACAGCAACCAGGCCGGTCGACCGTGGATCTCAGCGCGTGCTA
>CBJLVJ010000526.1:0-3422 GCA_966426465.1 uncultured bacterium
CGTCTGAGTCCCACGGCGTGGTGTAGATCTTGTGCGCGGTCCAGGTGCTCCTACGTTAGGCCGCAGCCGCGGTAGTGGCGCTGCCGTGTCGTCCTCCTTGGGATTCAGGATCTTTGCCATCGAGGCCTCGCTGAAATACCGGTGCTGCCCGACAAGCCACTCATCGTTCTGCTCCGCGAGCAGCGCGCACAAGAGCCGTAGCACGGCATGGCGATTGGGGAAAATGCCAACGACGGCACTGCGGCGCTTGAGTTCTTTGTTGAGCCGTTCCAACGGGTTAGTCGAGTAGACCTGACGGCGATGCTCGACCGGGAAATCAGCGCGCGTCGCCGCACCGGCGAGTCCAGAACGTTTGACCCCTGCTCGGGTCCTGGCAGAGGCGTCCGACCTGTCGGACGTATGCTTCCTGATCTCGCCGATCGGAGGCGAAGGAACTGACCAACGCAAGCATGCAAACCTAATCCTGGGGTACATGTTTATTGACTTACTGCACTAAGGCGGTACCAGTACTGGTACACCTCGTGGAAGCCCAGGCCGGCGTACAGCTGCAGCGCAGCCGTGTTGTCGGCCATCACCGCCAGGTACGCCGTGTCGGCGCCCGCGGCGTGTCCCCACGCCAGCAGCGCTGCGCACAGGCGCCGAGCCAGCCCCCGCTTGCGGTGGCGCCCGTCGACCACCACGTCGAACAAGCCAACGTGGCCACGCTCGTGGACTGCCAGGCCGACGGCCACACTCTGGCTGTCGACCGACACCGAGCCAAAGGCGTGCGGCACGCCGATCTTCTCGAGCAGGCGGCGCTCGCTCGCCTGCAGCGGCTCGGGCGTCGCCGCCAGGCGGTTGAAGTCAGCGAACCACCGTTCGGTCAAGCTGCTCGAGATGACAACCCCCGCGCCCGCGGCAGCAGGAAGTCGATCCAGGGCCGCGGTCTGGACGCTCGTCAGGGCGATGCGGGCGTAGCCGCGCGCAGCAAGGGCGCGATCCAGCGCGGCGTCCTCGGGAGCAGAGGTGATCTTGAAGACCGTCTCGGGATAGTCGCGCGCGGCGTACACCGCTTCGCACGTGGCGATCTTGTCCAGCAGCGGCAGCGTCGACGGGTACAGCGGGTGGACCGAGTTGGCCCGCCGCGTGTAGCGGTTGCTGAAGCTCAGGATCCAGCCGTCGAAGAGCAGCGTCTCCAACGGCGGCCAGGCATTGAGCGTCAGCTCTTCGATTGCCCGGGCAGCGCCGCTCAGGCCCGTTGACACTCGCGCCCTGGTTGTGGCGTCAGTTGAAGACGAGCACCTGGCGCGCGACTTCGCCGGCCTTCATCGCGCGGAAAGCCTCGTTCAGGTCTTCGAGCGGCATGCGGCGGGTGATCATCTCGTCGAGCTTCAAGCGGCCCTGCATGTAGAAGTCGATGTACTTGGGCATATCGACCTTGAAGCGATTCGAGCCCATGCTGCTGCCCTGGATCTTCTTCTCGCTCAAGAACGCGCTCCCGTCCAGCTCGACCTTCTGGCCAAGCGGGATCATGCCGATGATGGTGGCCGTGCCGCCCGGCCGCAGCGCTTTGAAGCACTGCTCGGCGGCCACCTTGAGCCCGATCGCCTCGAACGCGTAGTCGACCCCGCCATTGGTCAGCTCGCGGATCTCGTTGACTGCGTCCTTGCGCGCGCCGTTGATCGTGTGCGTCGCGCCCAGCTCATAGGCGGTTTCGAGCTTGTGATCGTGCACGTCCACGCCGATGATCATCCGCGCGCCGGCGATGCGTGCGCCCTGGATGGCAGACAGCCCCACGCCGCCGCAGCCAAAGACCGCGACCATCGAGCCTGGCTCGACGCGCGCCGTGTTCAACGCCGCGCCCACGCCAGTGGTCACACCGCAGCCGATCAATGCCGCGCGGTCGAGCGGCATGTCGTCGCGCACTTTGACGATCGCGTTGCTGTGGACCAGCATCTTCTCGGCATACGCCGACAGATTGGCGAACTGGTTGACGGGCTCGCCGTTCCAGCGCAGCTTGGGCGGCGCGTCCTTGGCCCGAACGGGTCGGGTCGAGCACAGGTTGGTGCGGCCGGTCAGGCAATAGTCGCAGCGGCCGCAGAACACCGAGAGGCAGGCGATGACGTGGTCGCCGGGCTGGAAATCGTCGACCAGGGGGCCTACCGACTCGACGATGCCCGCGGCTTCGTGGCCAAGGATGGCGGGGGACGGAAACTCGTACAGGCCGTCGATGAAGTGCAGGTCGCTGTGGCACACCCCGCTGGCTACGACACGTACGACGACCTCATGATCGATCGGGTCGTCGATCTCGACCTGCTCCATCGTCAGCGGCTGATGTGGTCCATGGAAGATGGCGGCTTTCATATGCATACCCCCGTCTGGTCGCGACGCCATGGTAGCTATCCCCGCGCGAGGAGGTCGGCCACCGCCGTCACGACCGCCGCGGGAGCCTCCTGGGGCAGGTTGTGGCCAACGCCGGGGATGACGCGGCGTTCATATGGGCCGCTGAAGTGCGGCGCGGCCCCGTCGTTCGAAGCCAGGGGCGTGACGCCGTCGTCGGCGCCGTGCAGGTTGAGCGTCGGTACGCCGATCGGCGGCTGAGCGGCCAGCCGGGTTTCGATCGGCTCGAGCGAAGGATCGCCCGGCGCATAGCCGTAGCGATGGCGGTACGACTGAATAACGACCTCGACGAAATCCGGGTTGTCGAACGAAGCGGCCGTCTCAGCGTAGGTCTGCTCGGTGAACCGCCAGGTGGGCGACCAGAGCCGCCACAACAGACGGCACAGCTCGAAGCGGTGTTGGGCCAGACCCGCCCGGCCGCGCTCAGTATGAAAGTAATACTGGTACCACAGCCGATGCTCCTGCTCGGGCGGGGCGGGCCGCACCGAGGCGGCGATATCCTGGATGTTGTAGCCAGTGACGCTGACCAGCGCTCGGACGCGCTCCGGCCACAGAGCAGCCACGATGCACGCCGCGCGGCCGCCCCAGTCGTAGCCCACCAGTGTGGCCTGAGCCAGGCCGAGCGCGTCCATGAAGTCGAGCAGGTCCTTGCCCAGGGCGGCCTGCTGGCCCGACCGCGGCGTCGCCTGAGACAGAAAGGACGTTGGGCCGTACCCGCGCAGGTACGGCACCAGCACGCGCCACCCTGCTCGAGCCAGAGGCGGGACGCAGGCGTCGTAGGCGTGGGGATCGTAGGGGAAGCCGTGCAGCAGGATGACGGCTGCGCCGTCGGGCGGGCCGCTCTCGAGGTAGGCGATGTCGAGCACGGGCGTGCGTACGCGTTGGAGCGGCGACGAAGCCGGATTCGGGTGGCTAATGGGCTATACTCCGTTGCTGGTGTTCCCCGGCTTGGGGGGGTCGCATAGTGGCCTAGTGCGCCCGCCTGCTAAGCGGGTTGGGGCTGTCGAAGTCCCTCGAGGGTTCGAATCCCTCCCCCTCCGCCG
>CBJLVJ010000527.1:0-3421 GCA_966426465.1 uncultured bacterium
CATTGCCGGAGGGAGTGGCGTTGTCGAAGATGTCCTTGGGTCGGGTAATCAGCGTTTCGTGGTCAGTGGAGGTGTCGAAGAATCCACCGTTTGTGGTGTCGGAAAATCGGTCCAGGATGATATCGGCCAGTTGTGTGGCTGCCGACAACCAGCGTTCGTCGAAGGTCGCTTCGTACAATGCCACCAGCCCGTCTGCGACGTTCGCATGGTCCTCCAGGTAGCCGTTCAGGCGCGCCGCATGGCCGGGCTTCCACGTGCGATGCAGCGCGCCGTCCGGACGCCGCATGTGGTCCAGCAGAAACTGCGCATTCCTCGTCGCTGCCGCGAGAAAGTCCGGACGATTGAGTACCGCACCAGCTTCGGCCAGCGCACGCAGCATAAGCCCGTTCCTGGATGCGAGCACTTTTTCGTCACGGGCCGGACGGACGCGCCTGGAGCGTGCCTCGAACAACACCTGCCGGCCGCGCTCCAGCGCGGCGAGTAGCTCCGCCTCGGTGACGCCCAGCTTCGGGGCGAGCTCCAGCGGTGTGTAGTCCATGTGGAGGATGCTCGCGCGACCCTCAAAATTGCCCGGTGTCGCGACGTCGTAAAACGCCGAGAACAACCGCGCATCCTCCTCGCCAAGCAGCTGCCGGACCTCGGCTGGAGTCCAGACGTAGAACTTGCCTTCCTCGCCTTCGGAGTCCGCGTCTTCGGTCGAATAGAACCCGCCGGAGGGGTCGGTCATGTCGCGCAGGACATAGCCGAGGATCTGCTCCACGATGTCCTTGAAGAAGGCGTTGCCGGTTGCCTGGTAGCCCATCAGGTATACCCGGGCGAGCTGGGCGTTGTCGTAGAGCATCTTCTCGAAGTGCGGCACCAGCCATTCAGCATCGGTGCTGTAGCGCGCGAAGCCGCCGCCCAGGTGATCGTAGATACCACCTCGTGCCATGCGCTCGAGCGTGTGGACGACGATATCGCGCGCGGCCTCGTCACCCGTTCGCTTCCAGTAGCGGAGCAAGAACTCGAGGGCCATGGGTTGAGGGAACTTCGGTGCGGTGCCGAAGCCGCCGGCATCCGGGTCATGCTGCGCCGCGAGGCCCTGTCCCGCCGAGTGGAGGATGTCGACATCCAGCTGACCGGCCGCCGGCGCCGGCTGCAAGGTTTGCTGCAGGTGCGCGCGCAGCTGCTTGCCGCTCTGCAGCACATCGGCGCGACGGTTCTGCCAGGCGTCGGCAATCGCCGTCAGCACGTCCCGGAATCCTGGCATGTTGGCACGCGACTCTGGTGGAAAGTAGGTGCCGCCATAAAACGGCGTGCCGTCGGGTGTCAGAAACACCGTCATGGGCCAACCACCCGAGCCAGTCATCGCCTGCACCGCCTGCATGTAAATGCCGTCCAGGTCGGGCCGCTCTTCGCGATCGACTTTGATGTTGACGAAGGACGAGTTCATGAGCTCCGCGGTGTGCGGATTCTCGAACGACTCGCGCTCCATGACATGGCACCAGTGGCAGGCGGAGTAGCCAATCGACAACAGGATGGGCCTGTCCTCCGCTTTCGCGCGCGACAGCGCTTCTTCGCCCCACGGGTACCAGTCGACCGGATTGTGCGCGTGCTGGAGCAGGTACGGGCTTGTCTCACCCGCCAGGCGATTGGCCACGGTTAAGGGTAGCTCGCCCCGACGTGGGCGCGACAGCGCATACTCAAGGGAAGTGACTGACGACGAGCTTCCGTGGGATGCCACGCCATTCCTGCCACAAGCCCGCACGCCTACGCTCGACGACCTGCGCGCGGCGGCGCGCGGCTGCCGCGCGTGTGACCTGTTCCTGACCGGCACCCAGACCGTCTTCGGCGAAGGCCCGCCGCGCGCCGAGGTCATGATGATCGGCGAACAGCCGGGCGATCAGGAGGACCGCGCCGGGCAGCCGTTCGTGGGCCCGGCCGGCCGTGTCCTCGACGAGGCGCTCGTGGAAGTCGGTATCGATCGTTCGCGCGTGTACGTGACCAACGTCGTCAAACACTTCAAATGGGTTGCACGCGGCCGACGCCGCATTCACAGCAAGCCGAATGCGCGGGAAATCCGCGCGTGTCGACCCTGGCTCGAGGCGGAGCTCGCGGACGTCGAGCCGCGGGTGGTCGTCGCGCTCGGCGCGACGGCGGCTCAGGCATTACTTGGCGCGACGTTTCGGGTCACGCAGCAGCGCGGTAAGCCGCTGGAAGGCACCGGCCTGGCACCCTACGTGATCGCCACGGTCCACCCGGCCTCGATTCTGCGCGCGGCCGATCCCGAGAGTCGCGAGGCCGAAGGTCGGGCCTTCGTCGAGGATCTCAAAGTGGTCAAGGGGCTGCTCGACTCGCCCTGACCCGCCTGCGACAATTCAGCCCATATGCCAGGCCGCGCCTCAGAGCCCGAGGAGGCCATCGCCGCCGAAGCGCTCGTCGAAGCGTTGCGCACGCTGCACCAGGACGACCCGGCGCCGGTCTACGTACAGATCGAGCGACGCATTCGCATGGGCGTGGCGGACGGGACGCTGCAACCTGGTGACCACCTGCCATCGGTGCGCGACCTGGCACGCCAGCTCGGGCTGTCGCCGAACACGGTCGGGCGGGCGTATGCCGATCTGTCGCGCGAAGGCGTCATCACCGCCCGGGCTGGCGGCGGCTCCGAGATCGCCACGCGGGACCGACTGGATCAACCCGCGCTGCAGCGCACGCGGCTGGAACGCCTGCGCGTCCTCGCCCGCCAGATGGCAGTGCGCGGGCTGGCGCTTGGTCTCGAGCCCGACGAAATCGCCGAAGCCGTGCGCGCCGAGCTGGCCGCCCATGGTCGCCCTGTGTCGGGAACGTCGGCGCAGGCGTCGCTCGGCCAGGAGGAAGGGCCGCTGCTGTCGGCGCGCAACCGTCTGCGCGGGCGGGTCGCCGCAATTCGCGCGGGTGAGCTGCTGGCCGAGGTCACCATCGATCTGCGCGAGGGCGCCCAGGTCGTGGCGGCCGTGACGCGCGCGTCGGTCGATCGACTCGGGCTGGATACGGGCGCACCGGTCTCGGTGTACGTCAAAGCTACCGAGCTGACGCTCGGCCTCTGACAAGCCCCCCACTCGGGGGGTTCGCGCGCCCGAAGGTACCGCTGGCCATAGTGCCAGCGCGGCGAGCGGCGTTCTTTGGGACATGCGACGAACCATTACTTCGGTCTTCTGCGCGGCGACCATGCTCAGCCTGGCCGCCAGCGCCGCGAGCGCACAAACGGCGCCTGGCAGCACGACGAGCACGACTCCGCCCACCACGACCACCGGCACGACCGGCACGACCGGCATGACCGGCACCACCGGCACGACCGGCACCACCGGCACGACCGGCACCACCGGCACCACCGGCACGACCGGCACCACCGGCACGACCGGCACCACCGGGACGACCGGCACCACCGGCACGACCGGGACCA
>CBJLVJ010000528.1:0-3420 GCA_966426465.1 uncultured bacterium
AACGCATACGGCTCGGCGAGTCTGAAGGCAACGATCGCGCCCACGGCCGTCACGCCGAACGCCGTAAGGCCGTCGAGCAACTGGCCGAGGGTCGGCCGCCCACGCCGTGGCCAGACCAGCGCGAGTCCCAGCACCGGCAGCAGCAGGAAAGCGCTGACCTTCGAGGCCATCGCCAGACCGACCATTGCGCCGGCCAGCAGGGCATCCAGCAGGCTGTCGCGCTGCCAGGCGCGCTGGCCGAACAGCAGCGCCGCGGCGGCCAAACAGGTGGCGAACGTGTCGACGGCGAAGAAGTGCGCCAGCTGGATGTGCAGCACGGTCAACGCCAGCAGGAGCGCGGTCAGGTGGGCGGTCCGCAGACCGAACACGCGTCTGGCGAGCAGCCAGGCCAGCACGATGGTGGCCAGGTCGGCCACAGTTGACAGCGCGCGGCCGACGCCGAATACCTGCTGGTACGTGGCGCGAGTGGTCCACTCGGCGACCATGCGCGTGAGCGTCAGCGGCAGCTGCCCGTAGGCGTAATTGGATTGACCGTTCGCGTACGGGTTCAGACTCGAGCGGGACGTGTTGAAGTAGTCGGCGATCGAGGGCGGTACGCTGACCTGGCTGGCGACGATAGTCAGGAATCGCTCGTCGGGATGCTGGTGGCTATCGTCGTCCCATGTCTCGAGCCCGTTCAGCCGGAATCCGGCGGCCACCACCAGGATGAGCGCCAGCACGAGCAGCTGCGAGCGTCCGGATCGCCAGCCGTCGCGTGAGCGTGGTAGAAGTTGGGGTAACAGCCGCATCCGGGACTGACCGGATTCTCGCATCGCGGGCAATTCTGTCGCATGGAGTGGGCATGTCCCAAGGCGCTCTTGAATCCGTCGAGGCGGCGGCATTCGCCGAACTGAGGTACGACCGGGTGTGTCGCACCTCGCACTCAGAGGCCTACCTGCTCAGTGAAGGCGAGTCGCCTTTTGGACGCGTCGACCTGCATTTCGGCTCCAGCGTGGTGCACGCGGTGCTGATCGTCGAACGCGATCTGAACGATGACGACCTGCACGGCCTTGTCCAGCGCATCGACGACGACCTCGTGTGGACGGCGGATCGGCCGCGCGAAGACTTCCTGGTGACGGTGTACCGTGGCACCGAGCGCGGCGTGATCTCCGACGGCCAGGGCGAAGAGGAAGACGACGACGACGACGAGGACGACGAGTTGTAGCCGGTTTGTAACCGTCAGTCTTCAGGCTATGCGTCGGGTCGGTCAGGCTTTGAGGTCCCAGCTGGCGATCTGCTCCAGCAGGTCGTGGTTGGTCAGGTCAAGCTCGACGGGCGTGACCGAGACGTAGCCACCTTCCACGGCGTGCAGGTCGGTGCCCGGTTCGCCTGCGCCGCCGGGCCGGGCGCCGCCGATCCAGTAATAGTCGCGGCCGAAGGGGTCTTTGCGCCGAATCAGCTCGTCGTTGTACTCGCGCCGGCCGAGGCGCGTCACCTTGACGCCCTTGATGTCGGCTCGCCGCCCGCGGGGCACGTTGACGTTCAGCAGCACGTCGCTCTCGAGCCCCTCGCGCAGCACGCGCCGAGCCAGTCGCGCGGCAAACGCCGCAGCGTAGCGAAAGTCCCACTCGTAGTAGTCGGCGAGCGACACGGCGATCGCAGGCACACCCGAGACCACGCCCTCCATGGCCGCCGAGACGGTGCCCGAATAGGTAATGTCGCTGCCCATGTTCGGCCCGGTGTTGATGCCCGAAACGACCAGCCGCGGCCGCTCGGGAGCCAGCCCAAGGAAGCCAAGAGCAACGCAGTCGGAGGGCGAACCGTCACTCGAGTACCCCGACAGGCGTGTGCCCGGCAAGGTGATCTCGGTCACCCGCAGCGGCCGATCGAGCGTCTTGGTGTGTCCGGCGGCGGTCCAGTTGCGGTTGGGCGCGATCACGCACACCGACTCCACGCCTTTGAGGGCCCGCGCCAGCGCACTCAGCCCAGGTGAGTCGACCCCATCGTCGTTGGTCACCAGAATCATGCCGTCTCAGGCTAACCTGTGCGCGGCCGGTCACGGACATGGACGAACCGAATCCTCTCATCAGGCGCGCCCGCGAGGTGGCGCTGCGGGCGTACGCGCCCTACTCGAGCTTCCGGGTGGGCGCCGTGGTCACCGATTCGAGCGGAGGGGTGTACCTCGGATGCAACGTGGAATCGGCTAGCTACGGGCTGAGCATGTGCGCCGAGCGCAACGCCATTTTCGCGGCGGTGGCCAGTGGTGCGCCACGACCCTTGACCGCGCTGGCCGTGAGCTGCATCGATGCCCCCAATGGCGCCACGCCGTGCGGAGCGTGCCGGCAGGTCATCTTCGAGCACCTCGCGTCGGACGCGCCAGTTCATGTCGATGGCGTCGGCCAGTTCACGCCGTCGGAGCTTTTGCCCGAAGCTTTCGAGCTGGAGCGGCGAGGCGTCGCCGCCGGCTGAGCATGCGCTGTCCCGTACACTGCACGCAACTTCATGTTCGATAAGACCGTCCTGGAAAACGGCCTGCGCGTCGTCAGCAGCACACTGCCGCACACCCGCTCGGTCAGCATCAACATTTTCATCGGAGCAGGCTCGCGCTACGAGAGCGACGACATGGCTGGCGTCTCGCACTTCCTCGAGCACATGCTGTTCAAAGGCACCAAACGTCGGCCAACCGCGCGCGAAATCTCTGAAGAGATCGAGGGTATCGGCGGGATCATGAACGCCGGTACCGACAAGGAGCTGACCGTCTACTGGGCAAAGGTTGGCGACCACCGCTTCGCAGCGACGCTCGACATCCTGGCTGATAGTCTGCTCAACTCGCTGCTCGATCCACAGGAGCTCGAGAAGGAGCGCGAGGTCATCCTCGAAGAGCTGGCCATGACCGAGGACAGCCCGGCCGACATGGTCAACATCCTGATCGACGAGGTGGTCTGGCCGCACCAGCCGCTCGGGCGCGACACCGGCGGTACCCCCGAAAGCGTCAAGGCGACCACGCGCGACGACGTCATCCGTTACCTGCACCAGCTGTACGTGCCGCAGAACACGGTCGTGGCCGTGGCCGGCAACGTAACCCACCAGGAGGTCGTCGAGCGCGTCTCGGAGAACCTGGGCGGCTGGGAGTCACGCCCGTTCGGCACGTGGTACCCGGCCCAGATTCCGAACGACACGCCGCGGCTGCGGCTGCGCTCGAAGAAGACCGAGCAGGCGCACTTCTGTCTGGCGACGCCCGGCCTGTCGGCGGCGCACCCGGATCGCTACGTGCTGGACGTGCTCAACGCGGTGCTGGGCGAAGGCATGAGCAGCCGTCTGTTCCTGGAGATCCGTGAGAAGCGCAGCCTGTGCTACGACGTCCATTCTTACGTCAACCATTACCTGGACACCGGCTCGACCGTGGTCAACGCCGGCGTCGATCCGCGCAAGCTCGACGAA
>CBJLVJ010000529.1:0-3415 GCA_966426465.1 uncultured bacterium
CTTGCTGGCGACGACCGGGGTGTCGCACGCCATGGCTTCGAGATTGATGATGCCAAACGGCTCGTAGATCGACGGGCAGCAAAACCCCGTAGCCTGGCTGTAGAACTGGATCACGTCCTCGCGCGGCAGCATCTCCTGGATCCAGATCACATTGCCGCGCTGGCGCTGGGCATCGGCGACCGCCTGTTCCATCTCGGCGGCAATCTCAGGCGTATCTGGCGCGCCCGCCAGGAGCACGACCTGGGCGGAAGGATCGATGTCTGGAATCGCTCGCGCCAGATAAACGATGCCTTTCTGGCGGGTGATGCGGCCGACGAACAGCACGATCGGCCGCGTCGGGTCGACATTGAACCGCTCGAGCGCGTCCGTCGCCGCGACGGGTCGGTACAGCTGGGTGTCGATGCCGTTGTAGATCACGTGGATTCGCTCGGGCTGGACCGGGCTGACGCGCAGAATGTCGTCGCGCGTGCCGCGTGAGACGGCGATCACCGCGTCGGCCATGCCCAGCGCGGTCTGCTCGACCCAGCACGACAGGTCGTACCCGCCGCGCAGCTGCTCGCGTTTCCACGGTCGGAGCGGCTCGAGCGAGTGGACGGTGATCGCCAGCGGGATGCCGTAGCCCTGCCGGATCAGGATGCCGCCCAGGTGGCTGTACCAGGTGTGGCAGTGGACCACGTCCGCGTCTACCGCGTCGCCCGCCCAGGCCACGTCGCGCGCCATGGCGCCGAACACGGGTCGGAGGTAGCTCGGCGCGGTCATGCCGCTCGGCTCGGGGTAGCCGCGCACGCGCAGGCGGCCCTGGTCGACCCGCTGATCGCCGAAGCTTCGTACTTCCACGTCCATCAACTGCGCCAGCTCTCGGCTCAGGAACTCGACGTGAACGCCTGCCCCGCCATACACATTGGGCGGGTACTCGTTGGTAAGCAGCAACGACTTCATGGGGCGACGGCTTGCAGACCTCGTTTGAGACGGTCGATGCCCTCCCGAATGCGCTCGGGCGTCACGTTCGAGTAGCTGAGTCGCAAGCCATTCGACCCGCCGTCGCGGTTGGGATAGAAGATCGAACCAGGGAACACGGAAACGCCTTCGGCCATGGCGGCCGCCGCGACGGCATTGCCCGAGACGCCGTGGGGCAGGTCGATCCACAAGAAAAAGCCGCCGCCGGGTTGGGTCCAGCGCGTGTCTGAAGCGGAGAAGGTCGTTTCGAGCGCGTCGAGCATGGCGTCGCGCCGCGCCCGGTACAGGCGTCGAGCGGCCGCGATGTGCTCCTCGAGGTCGAACTCGCGGTCGCGCACGAGATGCACCACGGCCTGTTGCAGCAGCGTATCGGTATGGAAGTCGACCCCGCGCTTGGCGCGCGTCAAAGCGTGGATCATGTCCGGCTGAGCGACGGCGTAGGCCAGCCGGACACCTGGCGCAAGGATCTTCGAGAACGTGCCCAGGTAGATCACGTGGTCCTCGGCGCCGGGCAGCGCGCGCAGGGGTGGCATGCGCTCGGCGCCCTGGTCGAACCAGAACTCGCCGTAGGGATCGTCCTCCAGGATCAGCAGGTCGTACTCGCGCGCGACGTCGAGCAGCCTCCGGCGGCGGTCCATGGTCAGCGACACGCCGGATGGGTTCTGAAACGTGGGCAGCAGATAGACGAACCTGGGCCGCTGCGTGTGTGCCTGGAGCGCCTTCTCCAGCATGTCCACGACGATGCCGTGCTCGTCGACGGGCACCGTCAGGTAGTGGGGCTGTTGCTGCTCCCACGAGGTCAACGCGCCCATGAACGTTGGCGCTTCGGTCACGATGGTGTCGCCTCGGTCGAGCGTGATGCGCCCGACCAGGTGCAGGCCCTGCAGCGAACCGGTCGTGATCATCACATGGTCCCCTGGGACGTCGATGCCGCGCTGGGCAAGGCGTTCAGCCACCACCTCGCGCAGGGCGGGTAGTCCCTGGCTCGGGCCGTAGGGCAGCACGTGTCGGCCATCTTCGAGAATGGCGCGCGAAAACGCGCGCTGGAGCGCCTCCAGTGGGTACGACTCCGCCGCTGGCTGCCCACCGCCGAAGCCGATCAGGTCAGCGCCGACGCCGAGCGACGCCGGACTCGAAACAGCGCGGTCGGCGGCCGAATCGGCGCCAGTGGCGTACCAGGTGGCGAACCATGCGGAGCGGGTCGCAGGGGGCATCGCCCAAGTGTACGAAGAACGCGATAAGGTACCTCTGTGCGCTCCTATGACGTGGTGGTGATTGGCGCCGGGATCCTCGGCCTGGCCGTCAGCCGCGAGCTTCTCAGTCGCTATCCGCGCTTGCGGCTGGCCGTACTCGACAAAGAGCCGAGCGTCGGCCAGCACCAGACCGGCCACAACAGCGGCGTGCTCCATTCCGGTATCTACTACGCGCCCGGCTCACTCAAGGCGCGTCTGTGCGTCCAGGGCCAGCGCGAGCTGTACGCCTATTGCGAGCAGAAAGGCATTCCCACCGACCGCTGTGGGAAGGTCATCGTGGCCAGCAACGAGTCCGAGTTGCCGCGCCTCGAGAACTTGCTCGAGCGGGGGAACGCCAACGGCGTCGAGGGCCTGGAGATGATCGGCCCCGAGCGTCTGCGTGAGATCGAGCCGCACTGCGTCGGGGTCAAAGCCCTGTTCTCGCCCAACACGGGCATCGTGGACTTCTCGCGTGTCACGCGCGCCTACGCGGCCGACGTCATGGAGTGTGGCGGAGACGTGCTGCCGGGCTATGGCGTCGAGCGGATCTCGGACCGGCCCGGGCGGGTGGTCATGCACACCACCGCCGGCGACGTTGAAGCGCAGCACGTGATTGCCTGCGCCGGGCTGCACGCCGACCGCGTCGCCCGCCTGACCGGGGGTCCGCCCGACCCGCGCATCGTGCCGTTCCGGGGTGACTACTGGGTGCTACGGCCTGACCGTCGGGACCTGGCGCGCAACCTCATTTATCCGGTGCCCGATCCATCGTTTCCGTTCCTGGGTGTGCACTTCACACGTCGGCTGGACGATGGCTCGGTGTGGCTGGGGCCAAACGCGGTGCTGGCCTTCGCGCGCGAAGGCTACCGGCGGCTCGACGTTCGGCCGCGCGACCTGGCTGAAGCGCTGGCCTATCGCGGCTTCCAGCGCCTGGCGGCGAAGTTCTGGCAGACGGGCATGCAGGAGATGGTGCGCGACTTTTCCAAGGAGGCCTTTTTGAAGTCGCTGCAGGTGTACGTGCCTGAGCTGACGCTGTCGGATCTGCTGCCAGGGCCGAGTGGCGTGCGCGCCCAGGCGCTCGCCGCCGACGGCTCACTGGTCGACGACTTCGTGTTCAACACCCAGGGCCGGCGCATCGTCCACGTGCGCAATGCGCCCTCGCCAGGCGCCACGTCCTCGCTGGCCATCGGCCGCATGATCGCCGACACCGCCAGCGAAGCCTTCGGCCT
>CBJLVJ010000530.1:0-3412 GCA_966426465.1 uncultured bacterium
CGCGGGGTCCAGGGCGCGGAGCCCTGGGGAGCAAGTCCGCAGACTTGCGACTACAGAAAAAAACTCGTTATGGGGGCGCGCAACTACCAAACAAATTGTGAGCTTCATGGTGAGTCTTTAGCTCAACAATTGTCTGGCTCGTCCCAGCGCCTCGATCGTTTCGGCACAGCTCCGGTCGTCGTAGCCGGGTACCACGGAGATGTACGTGCCGCCCAGCGCGGCGTAGTTCATCAATCGATCCGCGAGGTACTCGGCTGGCCCGACCAGGGTGGGGTAATTGCTGAATGCAACTGAATCTGGATTCGGCGGCGGCTGCGTCACCGACATGCGCGTGCGAACGCTCAGGCCGACGCCGCCTGAGTCGGCGTACTGCCGCGCAAGCGTCGTGAGCTGCTCCGGAGTCATGCCTGTCGGCTGCCAGGCCAGGCCATGTCGCAGCGCGCGCCGCATGGTGGCCACGCCGCCGCTCAGCCACAGCTCCGGCCGCGCCACTTCGTGCGCCGGCGAGATGGGCACCGCCAACTGCCACGACCAGAACCGTCCGTCGAAGTCCACGCCCTTCCACGCGGCGATGAGCGCCTCGACGGCCTCATCGAGCCGCGCGCCGCGTTCCTCGAAGCGGTAGCCGAACAACTGCGCGTCCTCAGGCCAGAACCCGGCCGACAGCGCCAGGTGCGTCCGACCGCCCGTCACCGCCTGCAGCGAGCTGGCCTGCTTGACGAGCACGCGCGGATCGCGCGCGGGCGCGACGATCGCGTCGATGCCATACGTCGGCATGTCGACCTGTCCGGCGAGCCAGGCCAGCTCGACGAAACAGTCGACACCCCCCGACCACACCGGAAAGGACGAGGTGCTGACGAACCCGTCGCCGAGCGTCAGCCCGTCCAGCCCGCAGGCCGCCGCCAGACGCGCCAGCTCCAGTACCGACGCGCGCGAGCCGCCGAACGGGGAGATGCCCACCAGTGGGACCACGCGCCGAATCTATCCACCGGCTCGGCCGTTGTAAACAGACGATGTTCCTGTTTTGCGCGGTTGTCGCCCGCATCGTCCCATGCGCGACCTCCGGATCCCGTGATGCGGACCCGCCCGAACGCCCGCGAGGCTCACCCGCCACACCAGCTACGATGAGCTGTTGGACCGCCCGACAGACGCGCAGTCCAATTTCACCTTCAGCAGGGAAGCCACGTCTTGACTCGGATTGAATTCGGCTACAACCCGCCGAGCGGCACCCGCGGAATCGAGCGCTTTCCGGCCGCGACCTTCGTGCGCGATCTCCAGGACGTCCTGGACATTGCCAGCCAGTCGTTCTCGTCCTTGTGGGTTTCGGACCACTTGATGACCGCCGAGCCGTTCCGCATGGACGTGTGGACCGAGATGACGTGGATCGCGGCGCGCTACCCGGGCCCGCTGCTGGGCACCATTGTGCTGTCCAACTCCTACCGCCATCCACCGCTGATGGCCAAGATGGCCGCCAGCCTCCAGGCCTTCAGCCGCGGGCGGCTGATCCTGGGCTACGGCGCCGGTTGGCACGAGCGGGAGTATCGCGCCTATGGCTACGAGTTTCCTCCGGCGCGCGTCCGCATCGAGCAGATGGTCGAAGCGCTGCAGCTCATGCGGGCCATGTGGACCTCCTCACCGGCCACGTTTCACGGGGCCTACTACCACGTCGAGGAGGCCTACTGTGAGCCCCAGCCCGACCCGCTGCCCATCATCATGATCGGCGGCGATGGCGAGCAGCGCACGCTGCGCGCGGTCGCCGAGCACGCTGACTGGTGGAACAGCGTCATGCGCCCGCTGCCGGTCCTGCGCCACAAGCTGGAGGTGCTGGAGCAGCACTGCCGCGACGTCGGCCGCGACTATGCCAGCGTTCGCAAGACGATCACCCGCGTGTGCTATCTGGCCGCGTCGCGGGCCGAGGCGGAGCGGTGGGCGGGCAGCCGCCTGGAGGATCCGAACCCGCCCTTTGCGGGCGACCCGGCCGCCTTGATCGACCACCTCCACGAGCTGGTGGACCTCGGCTTCGACCTGTTCCAGATGGTCTTTGCCGGCTTTCCCGACACGACCGACCTGCGCCTGTTCGTAGACAAAGTCATGCCCGCATTCGAGTAGCGCTTGCGCCGGAGGTTCGCGGCACCGCGTGGCCGGAGGTCCGCTCGGCTCAGCCGTGCTCAGGCCGTCGTAGACCGCGCGCCCAGACGGTCCGCGCGGAGGAAGTCCGCGTCGGGGGTTGCCCGATCTCGCGTAACAAGGTCCGCCAGAATCTCGCCAACCACGCTGGCGAACTTGAATCCGTGGCCTGAGAACCCGCCGGCATAGATCACATTCCGACACGTGGGCAGGCGGTCGATCAAGAAGTGGCCGTCGGGCGAATCCTCGTACAGGCACACCAGGCTCGACACCACTGGCCCATTCAGCGCCGGAATCCGCTCAGCGATGGCGGACCTGAGCCTGCCCTCGTCTTGAGCGGTGACCGCGCGCTCCACGGTGTCCGGGTCGCAATACTCACCCGAGTGGTGCCGCGCCACCTTGACGCCAGGCCACTCCACGTGCGGAAAGCCGTAGAAGTGGTCGCCCGCGCCGGTCTCCCACAGATAAACCGGCACCCTCGGCCGGGCGAAGAGCTCCGGCTCGCTCGGCTCCAGCCAGAACAGCGGAATCCGCTCGGCCGTGATCGGTGGAATCGCGTCCCCCAGCACGCTGGACAGACGCGCTCCGCATGCGAACACCACCTGCTCCGCCTGGTAGACGCCTTCGTCCGTCCGGACCTCGACGCCCGACGCTCCGGCCTGCCACGCTCGGACTGGCTCGCTGTAGTGGACCTCAGCACCGGCCGCCTGCGCGCCTCGCACGAAGCTTGCCACGCACCGCTCCGGCCTGAGGAAGCCCGCGCGCGGCTCCCACAACGCCACCTCATCAGCCTGCAAGTGGAACACCGTATAGCGACGCTGAACATCCTGCGCCGACAGCAGCTCGTGCTCCAGTCCGTGCTGTTGCGCGCTTGCCAGCGAGCCGCTGACCAGCTCCGATTCGGGCATGCCGATCATCAGCCCGCCGGTGATCGTAAGCAGATCCTCGCCCGAGTCCTGCTCCACCTCGCGCCACAGCTCGTACGCTCGACGCAGCAGCGGCACGTAGTTCGGGTGCTCGTAGTAGGCCATGCGGATGACGCGCGACTCGCCGTGCCACGACCCGAGCTGGTGTCCAGGCGCGAACGCCTCGAGCCCGAGCCCGCGTCTGCCCCGCCGAGCGAGCTGATACAGCGCCGCGCTGCCCATCGCGCCCAGCCCAACCACGATCGTGTCGTAGACAGCCCTGCTCACGCCGCCCATTATTTACCGCCACAGCTCGCCAGACGCCAGCCGCAATCGCCCCACCACGGCACGCCGATCTCCTCCCGGCGGACGGCCGCCAC
>CBJLVJ010000531.1:0-3405 GCA_966426465.1 uncultured bacterium
ACATGCTCAGGCAGGCCCGCATCGCGTCTACGATGGGTGCGCGACCAGCTCGCCGACGGCAGTGGAGTCAACGCTCGCGACGGCGTCGCCAATTGCCGTGTCCATGAGGTCCACGATCTCGTCGACATCTGCTTCGCCAACGACCAGGGGTGGCGCGAGCACGACAAAGTTAGGGCCTTCGCGGACGAGCAGCCCGCGTTCACGGGCTGCCCGGTGCACGCGACCACCGAACTTCAGCGATTCCGGGAACGGCTCATGTGTTGTCCTGTCTTGGGCGAACTCGACGGCCAGAAGCAGGCCCTCACCACGTACGTCGACAATGCAGTCGTGCTTGTCAGCGAGGGCCACCAGTCCGCGCTTGAGTCGCTCGCCCATGCGGCGCGCGTTGTCGACCAGGCCGCGCTCCAGCAGCTCACTCACGGCCGCGACGCCCACGGCGCACGCGACGGGGTTCCCGGCGTACGTGTGCCCCGCGCGGAAGTGCACATTGTCATCCACGTCGCCCCAGAAGGTTCGCGCCACGCGCTCCTGGATGAGCACGCCGGATAACGGTGCATATCCGCCACTCACGCCCTTGCCGAAACTCAGCAAATCCGGAGTAACGCCGAACAAGTTCGACGCAAACAGGTGGCCAGTGCGTCCGAAGCCGGTGATGATCTCATCGAAAATCAGCAGGATGTCGTAGCGATCGCAGATGGTACGCAGGCGCTCCAGGTACCCCGGCGGTGGTACGCGCACGCCCGCCGACAGCATGATCGGCTCGGTGATGAAAGCGGCGATTGTCTCTGGCCCTTCCAGGACGATCGTCTCCTCGAGCAATGCCGCGGCGGCCGCCGCCAACGCTTCGCCCTCCCAGACGAAGCGTGCCGCATAGGAGAAGGGCGGGTGTCCGTGGATGAAGCCCGCCGCGAATGGCTCGTCCACGGCGCGCCACCCTGGCGAGCCAGACGCGGCCAGCGCGTGACCCGTGCCGCCGTGGTACCCGCGATAGTGCGACAGGACCTTGAACTTCTTGCCGTTTCCGTTCTGGGCAGCGAACTGACGCGCCATCTTGAAGGCCGCTTCGTTCGCCTCGGCGCCGCCGGAAAAGAACTTCAAGGTCGAGTAGCCCGGGGGCGCGATCCCGGTCAGCAGCTTGGCCAGTTGGAGCGCAGGTGCATTGGTTGAGAACAGCGGCGCGTGGAAGGCCAGGGTATTGAGTTGCTGTGTGGCGGCCTGGATCACCCGCTGGTTGCCGTGCCCCAGGGCGCTGACGAACACGCCTGACAGACCGTCGACGTACCAGCGGGCGCGGTGGTCGCGCACGCGGATCCCGTCGCCTGTCGTCAGGATCAGTGGATCCTCCCCAAAAGCCTTCATCTGGACGAAGTCCACCATCAGCAACGGGGTAAGCGAGCTCAGGTCGTCCACGACGCGCCATGTTACACCTCGATCGGGGCCAGTCGTCTGCGGCATGCTGAGCATGCTGAGATCCTGGTCCGGCGACGCCGACCCGGAGGTCACGCGCTACCTCTCCGGGGGTAGGCCGACTCCGCGAGCGCAGGTCCGCCTGGGGCAGAGGGTGCGCCACCGAAGTAAGGCGGGCTTGACGCTGGTGTGCACGTTTCGCGCTCACCGCGAAGATCCTTCAGCCGCATTCCCGCCTGAGACTCCGCTAGCCTGTACAGCATGGCCGGATCGCCTGAATCTGACCTTGACGTGATCGTCGTCGGCGCCGGGCACAATGGCCTGGTCGCGGCGGGGTATCTCGCTCGAGCTGGCCTGAACGTGCTGGTGCTCGAACGGCGCGGGTTCGTGGGTGGCGCGTGCATCACTGAAGAGCTCTGGCCTGGAGTCCGCGCTCCGACGTGCTCGTATATCTGCCACATGCTGCAGCGCACCGTCATCGACGAGCTCGAGCTACGCCGCCACGGGCTGCACATCTTTCCTCAGGATCCACACGTGTTCTGCCCGTTCCCAAACGGCCGCGCCACGCTGGTCTGGGACTCCGATGCACAAACGATCGAATCGCTCGCGCGGTTGAACAGCCACGACGCACGCGCATTTCCGGCATTCCAGCAGCTGCGCCGTCGGCTCGCACGCCTGCTCTTGCCGTACTTTCTGACTCCCCCACCGACGCTGGCCGAGATGTTCCGCCGGGTCGATGGCACCGACGACGCAGCACTGCTCGAGCGCCTCCTGCTCGGGAGTGTCGTCGACCTCCTGGACGAGCACTTCGAGTCACCCGAAGTCAAGGCCGTATTTGTCCGTGCCTGGGACGCCGGCGATCCGGCCGCGCCCGGCAGCCTGTTCTCGACGGCGTATTTGTGGACGGACCTCTTTACCGCGTACGAGGACTACGGGGTCGTGCGCGGCGGCATGGGTGGCATCACCCAGGCGCTGGCCCATGCCGCCGAGGCAGCCGGCGCGACCATCCGCACGGACGCCGAGGTGGAACGTATCCGCGTCGAAGCGGGGCGGGCGCGTGGTGTTGTCCTGCGCGGCGGTCAGGACGTGACGGCCCGCGTGGTCGTTTCGAATGCAGACCCCAAGCGGACGTTCCTGCGTTTGCTCGACAAAGAATCTCTGGACCCACGCTTGCGCCGGCGCGTCGAGCGCCTGCAAACCAACGCGGCGTACCTGAAGTTTCATGCCGCGCTCGACGGGCTGCCTGAGTTTTCGGCCCTGGACGATCTCGGCCCCGAGTACGATCCGCGCTGGCTAGCCTACACGCAGATCTGCCCGTCGATCGACTACTACCGTCAGAGTTGGCGTGATGCGCAGGCAGGTCGTCCCTCCAGCTCGCCAGTGATGTCAGTCCAGATTCCGACCGTCTATGACTCGACCCTTGCGCCTGCCGACACGCACGTCATGTCGATCTGGGTGCAGTACGCACCACCGAGGGCGGCGTGGGACGACCTGCGCGAGGAGACGGGCGAACACCTGATCGAGACACTGGCGACGTACGCACCCGACATTCGCCATCAGCTCCGCGACTGGATGCTCCTCACGCCTCCCGACATCGAGGCGCGTGTGGGGCTCACTGATGGCAACATCCGTCATCTGGATATGGTTCTCGGCCAGATGCTCGCGGACCGGCCATTGAGCGGTTGGTCCGACTATCGCACACCCATTAGCGGTCTATATTTGTGCGGGGCGGGAACGCATCCCGGCGGCGAGGTGACTGGCGCGCCCGGCCACAATGCCGCGCACGCTATCTTGCGTGACCTGGGCACGGATTCGACACGTTGACAGCGCACCGCGCAGTCATGGCAGCTCAAACGGCCTGGCTGTTGTCGGTCAACAGGATGGCCACTGGATGTATCGCATCCTTGGCGCTGTTGCGCCTTCTGCGGCGCTCCACCTGTTGAGGGCTCCGGCCCGAGTGCAGCCGTAGAGTTCGGCGTTCATCTCTCGAGCGGAGGT
>CBJLVJ010000532.1:0-3402 GCA_966426465.1 uncultured bacterium
CCCGCGGCCAGACCTGATCGAGCACGGTCTGGCCGACAGTGACTGCGCGATCGCCGTGGTGCTCGGTCTGAGCATCTGGCTGCCCGGCGCCAAGCCGCCCGTCGACGACCAGGTCTTCCTCGAAGCCATCCGCGACACGCTCGTCGAAGCGCTCTCGTACTGGGCCGTCGTCGCCCAGAAAGTCGCCGGCCCGCAAGACCGCCGAAACTAACCAGCTCTAGCCACCGTACGCGCTCAGGCCGGTGATATCGCTGCCGACCACCAGGGTGTGGATCTCGTGCGTCCCTTCGTACGTGTAGACCGACTCCAGGTTGACCATGTGCCGAAAGATCGGGTGCTCCAGGCTGATGCCGTTGGCGCCCAGCACGCTGCGCATCGTGCGCGCCACCTCCAGCGCCATGGCCACGTTGGCGCGCTTGCCCAGGCTGACCTGCTGCGGCCGCAGCTTGCCGCCGTCTTTCAGGCGGCCCACCTGGTACGCCAGCAATTGCGCCTGGGTGATCGCCTGCAGCGCGTCGACCAGCTTGTGCTGCGTCAGCTGAAAGCCGCCGATCGGCCGTCCAAACTGCTCGCGCACTCCCGCGTACTGCAGCGCCGCCTCGTAGCACGCCATCGCCGCGCCAACAACCCCGAACAGGATGCCAAAGCGGGCCTCATTCAGCGCCGAAAGCGGCCCGCGCAGACCGCGCACGCCCGGCAGCATGCACGTCGCGGGCACGCGCACATCCTGCAGCACCAGCTCGCTCGTGACCGAAGCGCGCAACGAAAGCTTGTGCTTGATCTCGTTGGCGGTAAAGCCCGAATGGTCGGTGTCGACCAGGAACCCGCGCACCGTGTCCTGGCCGTCCTCGTCGACCCTGGCCCACACCAGGGCCACGTCGGCCAGGTTGCCGTTGGTGATCCACATCTTGCTGCCGTTCAGCACGTAGTCGTCCCCGTCGCGCACGGCGCGCGTCTCCATGCCAGCCGGGTCCGAACCGTGCTCGTGCTCGGTCAACCCGAAACAGCCAATCAGCTGCCCTTCGTGCAGACCGGGCAGGTAGCGCGCCTTCTGTTCGTCGGAGCCGTAGCTGGAGATCGGGAACATGACCAGGCTGCCCTGGACCGAGACAAAGCTGCGCAAGCCCGAGTCGCCGCGCTCGAGCTCCTGGCAGACCAGGCCATAGCTGGTGTAGTCCAACCCGGAGCCGTACCTGGGAATGGTTGGCCCGAGAACGCCCAGCTCGCCCAGACGCGGCACCAGCTGGCGTGGAAAGTAGCCCGCCTCGAACGCCTCGGGGATAAGCGCCAGCGCCTCCCGCTCGACGAACTCGCGAACGACGCCCTGGATCATCTGCTGCTCGGGCGAAAGCTCCCAGTCGAGATAGTTCAGCACGCTCAGGTTGTACGGCAGGATCAGCTCGCCATGAGCAGGCGGCGGACCGTGTCGGCGAGCGCGTCGACCTCGAACGGCTTGGTCACAACGCCCGCCGCGCCCAGGTCCGCCGCGGCCGTGCGCGCGTCGCGGGCCCCCGACAGGACGAGCACCGGGATCTGCGCCAGGTCCGGCGGGAGCTGACGCTGGTGGGCGCGGAAGCCCCAGCCGTCGAGGACGGGCATCATCAGGTCGAGCAGCACCACGTGCGGGCGGAAGGCCTCGAGCAGATCGAGCCCCGCGCGACCATTGGACGCGCGCCGCACCTCGAAACCCTCTTCCTCGAGGAGGTCGGCCAGCACGAGAGCGACTGAGTCGTCGTCCTCGACCACCAGGACACGACCGCCGGCATCAACCATCAGTGACGCTGGGCTGCTCTACCGGTGGCTGGCGGGGCAGCCACAGCCGCAGGCTCGTGCCACGATCTTCGCCCGCGCTCTCGGCCCACAAGCGTCCACCGTGCCGCTCCGCGATCTGACGACAGATGTACAGCCCCAGCCCGAGGCCCGGAATGTTGCGCTCGGTTGCATTGGCCGCTCGACCGAATGGTTCGAAGATGCGCTCCTCGGCGCCCAGGGGCAGACCGATGCCGCGGTCACGCACGGTCAGCAGGATGCCATGCTCGTCACCCGCCAGCTCGATGTCGATGGGCTCACCACGTGGGCTGTACTTGGCGGCATTGTCCAACAGATTCGTAAGCACCTGCTCGAGTCGATGCGCATCAGCTACCAGCGGACAGGGCTCACACATGGGCTCGAACTGGAGCCGCGGAAACTGTCCGCGAGTCTGCTGGCGGGCCGCCGCGCCACGTACCAGGTCAGCCAGGTCCACCTCGCGGAAGCGGAGTGGCAGGCGGCCCTGCTGCAGTAAGCCGACGTCCAACAGGTCCTCCGTCAAGCCAACCAGATGTGCCGCCGTGTGCTCAATGGTGGCGACGTAGCGTTCAATCCGCTCGATATCAAGCTGTCCGCGCCGACGATAACGTGCCAGCAGCTGCGCCGCGCCGCTCAGCGCGGCCACCGGGTTGCGCAGCTCATGACTCGCCAGGCTGAGGAACTCATCGCGCGCACGAACCGCCTCGCGGGCCTCGGCGTACAGCCGCGCGTTGTCCACCGCCAGCGCCGCGCGACGGCCAATTTCCTCCACCAGCGCCAGGTCTTCCGGCGTCAGGCGGCGCCTGGACACGGTCGTCGTGAACAGCCCCAGCGCGCCGATCGTTCGCCCGCGCGCCTGAAGCGGCACGTACAGCATTGAGCACAGCTCCAACGACCGCAGCAGGTCCAGGTGGTCGGCGTCCTCGGCAACCTGCACCAGCATGGCGTCCGGCACATCGCGGATGAGTGCCGGCGTGCCGTCACGCAGCACGTGCCACAGGCTCGAGCTGTCGTTCGCACGCGGTGGGTAGCGTGCTTCGAGCTGTTGCACGATCGGTACACGCTCTGGATCGCGATTCGCCACCACCGTCCGCCGCAGCGACTTGCCACCATCGTCGGCGGCGTACACCACGGCCCAGTCCGAGAGCGTGTCCACGGCCAGATCGGCGATGGCTGACAGCGTCTCGTGCTCGTCGAGACTGGTGCCCAGGCGTGCGCCAGCTTCGGCCAGGAAGCGCAGCCGGTGCTCGGTGCTGATGCGGTCGGTGAGGTCGTGGAAGATACTGATCGCCAGCGGCTGGCCGTCGGCGCCGGTCACAGCGCGCGCCCGGGTCAGCGACCAGCGCGTCTCGCCAGTGTCCCGCCGGCGGAACTGAATGACCATCTCGGCCGGTTCTTCTCCGCGCAACACGCGCCGTGCCGGCAGCTGCTCGTACTCAAATGGTCGACCATCCGCGGCGACGACGTCCAGCCCGGCCGAAATCTCGTTGGCCATGGCATCGATGTACTCGGCCGCCGAGCGGAAGCCGGCCAGGTGGGCCGCGGCTTCGTTGGCGTACACGAACCGACCGGCCTCGTCCTGCACCAGCGCTCCGTCGGCCATGCCGCCCAGAA
>CBJLVJ010000533.1:0-3396 GCA_966426465.1 uncultured bacterium
TCACCGATAACAGCTGGAGCGGCCTGGAACGGACACGCATTTGCCACTGCCTCAACTGCGCGCGGCGGTTTCGGGACGCGACCGGCCTGAGCCTGCCCCGCGCGAGCGACTGGGACGACCCGGTCTACCGCCAATGGGTTGTCTGGAATTACGCACGGCGCGTCGAGATCTGGGAGCTGAACAACCGCGTCACTCGCGAGGCGGGCGGACCGCACTGCCTGTGGATCGGCATGAACAGTGGCGACCTGGTCGCCCAGAGCACACGCTTCCGTGACTACAAGGCCATCTGCGAGCGGACCGAGATCATCATGCTCGACTCACAGGCGCGCACGGCCTCAGGTGGTTTTCAGAGCAACGCCGAGATGGGCAAGCTGATCCACGGACTGCTCGGCTGGGACGCCTTGATTCCTGAAAGCACGGCGCTCTACCAGGCTGGCCGGCCCACCTTTCGTCTGGCCAGCAAACCGGAGCCGGAGGTCCGCCTGTGGGCGGTGGAGGGCTTCGCCGGGACCATCCAGCCGTGGTGGCACCACATCGGCGCCTTCCACGACGATCGCCGCCAGTATCGTACGGCCGAGCCACTCTTCCGCTGGCACGAAACGTACGAGCAATTCCTGGTGCATCGACGACCGCTGGCCAGCGTGGGCGTGGTGTGGACGCAGCAGAACGTCGATTTCTACGGGCGCGACGCCGCCGAAGAGCGCGTCGTGCTGCCGCGTCTGGGCGTCCGCGAGGCGCTGGTGCGGGCACGCATCCCGTCGATGCCCATCCACGCCGACCACGTCGAGCGCGACGCGCGCAACCTGCGCGTGCTGGTCTTACCGAACGTCGGCGCATTGTCCGACGCTCAGTGCGTCTCGCTTCGGCAGTTCGTCGAGCGCGGCGGCAGCCTGGTAGCGACCGGCGAGACCAGTCGCTACGACGAGTGGGGCGATCAACGTGCGGATTTCCAGTTGGCCGACGTGTTCGGAGTCAGTGCGACGGGCGTGCATCACGGCTCCTCGGGCGTTGCCGACCCGAGCTGGGAAACGTGGGCCCAGCACAGCTATCTCCGCCTCGTACCAGGGCCACGCACGAACGGCGACGGCCCGCGTCCGGCAGCCGAGCCGCCAGACGCTGCTCCGCGACACCCCGTCCTGGCCGGCTTCGAGGACACTGACGTGCTGCCATTCGGCGGCCGGCTCGAAGTGGTTCGCGCACAGCCGACCAGCAGCGTGCCGCTGACGTTCGTCCCGCCCTTTCCGATCTACCCACCCGAAACGTCGTGGATGCGCCAACCTGCCTCCGCTTTGCCAGCCCTGGTGCTCGACGAGCCACCGGGCGGCGGGCGAGTTGCCTACCTGGCAGCCGACCTGGACCGCTGTGTCGGACGCGACTACTTGCCCGACCACGCCGTGGTGCTGGCCAACGTGGTCCGCTGGGCAGCCCGCGATCGCATCCCGCTGCACGTGGACGGGGCCGGGCTGCTCGATTGCCACCTGTACGAGCAGACTGGACGGCTGATCCTGCACCTGGTGAACCTCACCAATCCTGGCGCCTGGCGGCCGCCCGTCCACGAGCTGGTGCCTGTCGGGCCGTTCCGCGTGCGCGTTCAGGTTCCCGAGGGTGTGGTCGGCCGCTCAGCCCAGTTGCTCGTGGCGGAGCAAACCACCGCGTTGAGCATCAACGATGGTTGGGCGGAGTTTGAAGTCAAGGCGATCCTCGACCACGAGGTGATCGTCGTTTCGTAGCGCGCAGGAGGGCGTCGATGGATCGGATGCACAGACATGGATTGACGCGGCGGCAGGTGCTGGCGCTCGCGGGCGCCGCAATGTCCGCTGGACTGCTGGCCGCCTGCTCGTCCTCGGCGCCGTCGAGCAACGCACCGGCGCCGACGAGCGCACCTGCCGCCGGGGGAGCGCCCGCCTCGGCGAGCAAGCCAACGGCACAGGTTGGCTCGCCCCGCGGCGGCGGCGAGCTCATCTTCACCGTCAACGCCGATCCTCCCTCGTGGGACATCCACCAGGAGTCGACGTGGGCCGTGCTGTATCCGACCCAGGGCCACTACAACCTGCTGGTCAGGTTCAGTCAAGCCGAGTACCCGAAGATCGTGCCTGAGATTGCCGAGTCCTGGAGCATCTCACCGGATGGCCTGGTCTACGACTTCAAGATCCGCGACGGTGTCGCCTTTCACGACGGCTCGATCCTGACGAGCCAGGACGTCAAGGCCAGCTACGACCACATCATCAGCCCGCCCCAGGGCGTGTTGAGCCCACGCAAGGCGCTGTACTCGGCGGTGGACTCGGTCGAGGCGCCCGACGCTCACACGGTGCGCTTCAAGCTGAAGTACCCGTCGGCGTCGCTCATGCTCAACCTGGCCTCGCCCTGGAACCACATCTACAAGGCCGACCTGCTGGCCCAGGACCCGCACTACTACAAGAAAAACGTCATGGGCACCGGCCCGTTCACCTTCGTCGAGTACGTGCCCGGCTCGCACTGGATCGGCAAGAAGAATCCCAACTTCTACCGAACGGACCGGCCGTACCTGGATTCATTCCGCGCCGTGTTCATCACCGACGACGCCGCGCGCGTGGCGGCCATCCGCGGTGGGCGCTCGTTCATCGACTTCCGCACGATCAACCCGAGCGCCGCCGAGGACCTGCAGCGGGCGATGGGCGATCAGGTAGTGATCGACCAGATGCCGCTCCTGTCTGGCGAGACGGCCGAGATCAACACGTTGCGCAAACCCTTTGACGACGCGCGGGTCAGACGTGCGCTGACACTGGCGGTGGATCGCTGGGCCGGCGCTCAGGCGCTGTCGCAGGTGACCTACTTCAAGGGCGTGGGCATGTCCATGCGGCCGGGCTCGCCGTTCGCGCCGACCGACGACCAGCTCAAGACAGTGGCCGGGTACGCCACCGACGTCGACAAGAGCCGCGCCGAAGCGATGCGGCTGCTCCAGGAAGCTGGCGTCGCCAACGGCTTCAGCTTCACGCTGCTCGACCGCAACGTCGAACCGTTCCCCACGATGGGCATCTTCCTGATCGATCAGTGGCGGCGCATCGGGCTGAACGTCGAGCACCAGGTGCTCGAGACCGGGCCGTACACCGAGGCGCAGCGCGCTGGCAACTTCGAGGTCTACGTGGGCGCGATCGGCGACTTCGCGGATGACCCGGACCAGCAGCTCGCGCGCTCCATCTCGAAGGATCGCTCGCCGGCCAATTACGGCGGCTACATCGATCGCACGCTCGACGACCTGTTCGACCGCCAGAGTCGCGAGCTCGACGTGGACAAGCGCAAGCAACTCGTGTTCGATTTCGATCGCCGCCTGTACGACGAGATGGCCTACAAGCTGATGGGCCTGTGGCAGCAGCGCATCGTGGCACGCCTGGCCAAGGTCCAGGGCTGGGCGATCAC
>CBJLVJ010000534.1:0-3390 GCA_966426465.1 uncultured bacterium
ACGGCAAACCCGTTCTGGTCGACCGCCTGAGCGAAGTCCAATACGGTCAGGTTCTTCGGCGTCAAGACATCTTGAAGCGCCTTCTGTGTAGCACCTGCGTCGGAGGTGGCCTTGGTCTGGTCCTTGGCGATGAATCCTTCGAGCGTGGCCATGTACTCCGGCACCAGGTCGATCTGGCCGGATTCGAGCGCCGGTTCGACGATCTCGCGCGTGCCGAGCCTGGGATGGCGCTCGATCGTGTAGCCATTGGCCTCCAGCGTCTGGCCGTACAGCTCCATCAAGATCTCGCTCTCGTCAAAGTTGAACGAGGCCATCTTGACCATCGGCTTGGGCCCGCCGGCCACAGGACTGGCCGCCACAGACGGACTCGCGAGGGCCGCGGGACTGGCCGCTGGACTCGCCGCGGGCTTGGGGCTCGCCGCCGCGGCCGGACTGGCGGAAGGGCTCGCCGCGGAAACCGGGCTCGCAGGCGCCGTGGTCGGCTTGGCAGGCGCCGTGGTAGCGGCAGGGGCAGTGGTCGGGCTTGGCGCGCCACCCGTCTGGCAGGCGCTGACGAACAACGCCAATGCCGACGCCCCGGCGGCAAGCAAGCGGAAACTCCGCATTGGGTACAGCTCCTTTCGCGGCTCGCGCAAAGCCGTGTCGAGGTCGTGGGCGTTAGCCACCCACCAGTTCACTCAAACAGAAGCCGACGCGAATTGCAAGCGGGACACCTGCTCAGTGCGGTGCGCCCTGAACGATGACCTCCGTCGTGTCCTTGGGAACGCGCAGACCGCTCGAGACGGTGAGACGCTCGATCGCGCCAAAGCCAACCTCGACACCGATCGACAGCAGCGCCACCAGCAGCGCGCCGACGAACAAGCGCGGGTACTCCTGGCGCGCGAGGCCATCGACGATGTAGCGGCCCAGCCCGCCGCCAGCGACCAGTGCGCCCAGTGTGGCAGTGGCGACGATGGCCACCGCTGAGTTGCGCACCCCGGCGATGATCAGCGGGGCGGCAATCGGCAGCTCGACCGTGCGTAGCACCTGGCGCTCACGCAGGCCCATGCCGCGTGCGGCCTCGATCACGTCAGGGTCCACCTGGCGCACGGCGACGTAGCTGTTGGTCAACACGGGCGGGATGCCCAGCGGCACCAGGGCGAAAAATGTCGGCCAGAAGCCGAGACCCAGCTTGAGCGACAGCGCCACCGGCAACATCAGCGCCAGCAGCGCGAGCGACGGCATCGCGCGGCCGAAGTTGGCGACGTTGATGGCCAGGAAGCCACCACGCCCGGTGTGACCGAAGAACACGCCGATGGGCAGCGCCAGCAGCACCGCCGCGACGGTCGTGACACCCGAGATGAGCAGGTGCTCGGCCAGCCGGTTCGGAATGCCATCCGAGCCCGCCCAGTGCTCGGGGGAGAGGAGCCAGGTGGCGACCTGCAGGACGAAGCTCACGCCGCTTTGCGCGTCCACGGCGTGGCACGTCGCTGCAGCGCCACCAGCACGCCATCGAGGACGACCGCCAGCACAATCGACAGCACTGCGCCGATGACCAGCGGCGTGGCGAAGAACTGCTGGATGCCCTGCAGGATCAGCGCGCCGAGACCACCCTGGCCGATTACCCCCGTCACCGTGACGAGGCCAATCGTGGTGACCAGCGCCACGCGGACCCCGGCGATGATCACTGCCAGGCCGAGCGGCAGCTCGATCCGCCACAGCAGCTGCCACTCGGAATAGCCCATACCAACCGCCGCTTCACGAACTTCGGCCGGCACCGAGCGGATGCCGCCCACGATGTTCCTGACCAGGATCAGCAGCGTGTAGCTCACCAGGCCAATCTCGGCGGTGGTGATCGACAGGCCGGTGAACGGCACCAGCAGCGCGAACAGAGCCAGGCTCGGAATCGAGTACATGACCCCCGCGACCCACGTGACCGGCGCATACAGCGCCGGCACGCGCCGAATGGCCAGGCTCAGCGCGAACGCCAGCACGAAGCCCACGCCGACGGCGATGGCGGTCAGGATCAGGTGCTCTTCAACGCGGCGCCCGATGTCAGGCAGGTGATTGAACGTCCAGTCCCACAGGATCAGCGGCTCGCCGGCTCTCATGCCACGGCCGGCTCTGGCTGCACGTCCGAGCGGAACGCCGCGCCAATCTCATCCAGGGTCAGCACGCCCACGTATCGGTCCCGCTCGTCGACGACGACGGCCGTCTGCACCGCCGACGTCAGCAGCATCGAGAGCGCGTCGCGCAGTGTCGTTTCAGCGTGAACCAGCGGCGAAGAAGCGTCCACGTCTTCGGCGCCGAGCGGCTGGTCGCCGATGAGCTGGTCGACGCGTATCCAACCAAGTGGCCGATCGTCTCGATCGAGCAGCAACAGCCAGTGGGACTCGGCCTGCAGCGCTCGCTGACGCGCTGTTCGGGCGGGTTCGCCGACCCGCCCCACCACGCCGGGCTCGGGCTCGACTTCACTCACCGTGAGCAGGCTCAGCCGTTTGAGGCCGCGGTCCGTGCCGACGAAGCGAGCCACGAAGTCGTTGGCCGGTCGCAGCAGCAGCTCGCCTGGCGGAGCGTACTGGGCCAGATGGCCACCCTGCTGCATCACGGCAACGCGTGTCCCCATCTTGATCGCCTCGTCGATGTCGTGGGTCACGAACAGGACGGTGGTGCCGAGCACGCGGTGCAAACGCAGAAACTCGTTCTGTAGCCGCTCGCGCACGATGGGATCGACCGCGCCAAAGGGCTCGTCCATCAGCATCACCGGCGGCTCGGCAGCCATCGCTCGGGCCACGCCCACACGCTGGCGCTCGCCTCCGGATAATTGCGCCGGGTAGCGGTCACGAACCCGAGCCGGATCGAGCCCCACCAGCTCGAGGAGCTCCTCGGTGCGGGCTTTGATGCGCTGGCGTGGCCAGCCAAGCAGGCGCGGCACGGTCGCGACGTTGTCGGCGATGGTCTGGTGTGGAAACAGACCGATTTGCTGGATCACGTAGCCGATGCGCCGCCGCAAAGCCGTGACCTCGACGCTCATGACGTCCTCGCCGTCGATCAGGACCTGGCCGCTGGTTGGCTCGACAAGGCGATTGACCATCTTCAGGCTGGTCGTCTTGCCGCAGCCGCTGGGGCCGACCAGCACGCAGATGTCGCCCGCCGGGACGAGCAGCGACAGGTCGACGACGGCTCCCTGCCTTGCGTACTGCTTGCTGACGTGGCGAAACTCGACCGTTGCCTGGTTCATGATGGTCCCAGACGCTCCCCAGCTCTGACAGGTATGGCCAGTCGGCTATCAGGCGGGGCCAACGGGCACACCCAGCGTGGATCATAGGTGCACGACGGGTGATAGGCGTAATTGAAGTCCAGGATAACCGTGTCCGAGGCTGCCTCTGAGCCCAGGTCGGCGCTCTTGAT
>CBJLVJ010000535.1:0-3383 GCA_966426465.1 uncultured bacterium
TGGGCAACCAGGCCAACACGCTGGTCTTCCAGATGCAGCAGGTGGCCAACGGCTACCTGGCGTTCACGCTGACCGGCTCGGCCGCCGCGCTGGGCCTCGTCGCCTTCGCCCAGAGCCTGCCCATGCTGGTGTTCTCGCCGCTGGGCGGGGTTCTCGCCGACCGAATCCAGAAGCGCAGGCTGCTGCTGTGGGTCCAGGCGCTGCAGTGCGCGATCTCGGTGGTCATCGGCGTCCTGGTGGCGATCGATCGGATCGAGTACTGGCACCTGCTGGTCAGCGCTGCCGTCCAGGGCGTGAGCTTCGCGGTGATCATGCCTACTCGCCAGTCCTGGATACCGCAGCTGGTGCCTCGCCACGACCTGACCAGCGCCCTGGCGCTGAACAACGCGGGCATGAACGCGAGTCGCGTGCTCGGCCCATCCCTGGCGGGCGTGCTCATCGCCGTGCCGTGGTTCGGTGTCCGAGGCGTGTACTTTCTGCGCGTGCTGGCGTTCGCCTGGGTGCTGTTCACGCTGCTGCAAATCCCGATTCTGGGTGAGCCCGAAGCGCGCCGAGCCACGTCTGGCGGCATGGAGCGGCTACGCGACCTTGGCGTTCAGCTGACCTCCGGTCTGCGCTACATCTGGCGGTACGAGACGCTGCTGTCGCTGTTCATCTTCGCCGTGGTGACGATGTTGCTCGGGCAGTCGTACCAGCAGCTTCTGCCGGCCTATGCGCTGGGCGTGTTCGACGTGGGCGCCGAAGGACAGGGCGTCATGCAGGCGGTGGTTGGCATCGGCGCACTGGTGGGGTCGCTGACCATGGCGTATCTGAGTCGAAACCCGAACCGGGCCAGGATCCAGGCATACACCGGCACGGCGCTGGGCCTGGCGCTGATGCTCTTCGGCCTGTGCGCCGCCTTTCAGTGGTTCATGGTCTCGCTGGTCGCGCTGTTCCTGGTCGGCCTGACGCTCGATTTCAACGCGACCATCAACCAGACGTTGATCATGCTCAATACCGATCGAGCGCTGTACGGCCGCGTGATGTCGGTGTACATGATGACCTTCGCGCTGTCAGGTTTCAGCGCGTCGGCGGCAGGCTACCTGATGGACCGGGTCGGTGGCGCGGCGACCATGCTGTCTCAGGGCTTCCTGCTGGCGGTGTTCGTGGTGTTGATGGCCACGTTCAACAAGGGCTACCGCAGTATTCGCGACTCGATCACGTGAGCGCATCCACACCGCGGAGCAAAGCGGTGAGTCGGGCGGCAGCAGCCTCGGCGGAAGCGTCGGAAAGTTTCTCGCCAGTCAGGTCGCGCACGTAAAACACGTCCAGCGCACCCTCTGGATGGGTGGCGATCCGCGCGTGGTGAATGTCCAGTCCGAGGTCGTGCAGGGCGCTGGCGATGCGATACAGCAAGCCGACCTGGTCGGGCGCGCGGACTTCGACCACGTTGAAGAACTGTGAGGCGGCGTTGTCGACCGCGACGTGGATGGCGTCTGCCTCACCGGGCTCCAGCCGACGCGGGCCGAGCAGATCGTGCAGCGGTATCTCGCCCCGCAGCGCGGCACGCAGGTCCGCGCCGACATCTGGCCATTGTTGGGCCTGGAGCTGAACGGTGAAGACGTCCAGCACCAGCCCGTCGGAGCAGGTCGCCGCGTCGGCACCGAGGACCGAGGCGCCTCGCAGCGCCATCACTCCGGCGACTATCGCGAGCAGCCCCGGACGATCGCGCGCTACCACCAGCATCTCCCACACTCCGGGTTGGCGGTGGCGATGCGCCTGCAGGCGCACGTCTCCGTCGCCCAGAGGCGCGCCCTCGAGCAGAGCCAGATGGCGGGCGACGAACATCGGCGTCCGCGTCAAGACGTATCGCCGCGGCAGGCGCGCTACCAGCGGCAGCAGATCCTGCATGTCACGCTTGTGGAGCTCGCGCTCGATCCGCTCCCGACGGTGCTCCAGCGAGCGCGTGCGCCGCACGCCCACATCGCCTGAGCGACGCACCGCGAGATCGAGACGAGCGAACAACTGACGCAGCAGATCCGCTTTCCAGGGCGTCCAGGTGGTGGGACCACACGCGAGCTCGTGCGCGACGGCGACCAGAAACGTGCTGCTCACGCGCTGGTGGGTCCGCATGCGCGTGGCCAGCTCGAGCAACAGGTCTTCATCGTTCAGGTCGCGGCGGGCCGCAGTATCAGCAACCAGACGGAAATTGGCCACCGCGAACGTGATGCCAGCCACGGCCTCGTCGGGCAGACCTATGTGGATGGCCGTGCGAGAGGCTGCCTCCGGACCGAGCTCGTGGAGCAGGACAGCCAGGTACAGCCAGTCGCGATGTCGAAGCGAGCGCCAGGCGCGGTCAGCCAGCGCATCACTCTTCTCGGTCCAGTCGTGAAGCTGGCGGAGCGCAAGGAAGCTGTGGCTGTCGAGCGCCAGATCGCCGGTTCCGGGTGGCGCGGCCTTGCGCCAGACGGCCTGAAACTCGGGTAGAAACCGAACGAGCAGGCCGGTGACGTCCAGGAAGTCCCATGCGCGCCAGTCCGCCGCGCGCAGGAGCAACCAGAGCTGGTCGAGCGAAGCGGCATCCCACTGGATGGATCCACCTGGCGCCGACGCCCAGGCAAGCAGATCGGGAGAGGGTGGCGCCAGGCCAACAAGATTGGCGACGCGCAATGCGAGATCGGGGGCTCGCTCGACCGGCGGAATGCGGTCGGCGACCAGTTGTCCGGAGCGCATCGCCAGGACGGGACCGAGCTGGCGGTCGTCGCGCTGCGGCGCGAGGGCATTGTCCAGGCTGAAGGCGACCCAGCGGGTATGCTGATACAGGTCCTCCAGCACCGGACGGCCCCATTGGTGGGATAGACGATCTTGCAGCCGACCGCTCAGATGGCGGAGGGTGTGGCCCTCGGCATCCTCGGCGGCGGCGAGGGCCTTCAGCAGGAAATCAAGCGCCTGCGCCGAGCGCTCGGAAATCGACTGCTCCAACCAACGCAACGCGGCCACGTCCAGCATGCCGCCGCGGCCGGCGACCAGGTCCGCGACGAGCGACGAAGCCGCCGAAGCATGTGTCGAATGGCGCCGCTCCGTGTCGACGCGCAGGCGATGGCGCAGTCGTTCACGGTCGCGTCGCCAGGGCTGGATGACCTGGCGCTCGAGCTCGTCGAACAGGTATTTCTCGCCGCTGATGAACCGCGCGTCGAGCAGCCGACTCGTAGCCGAAAACGAGCGGCGGACGTCGGCGGCGCATTCGGCCACCGTCCGAAGGCTGGGCTCCACGCGCACGGCCTGTTCCCACAACGGAGAGCACACGGCTTCGGTGACCCACGCCAGGGTGAGCTGCCCCTCGTGAAGAACGAGCAGCTCGGCGTCGCCGTGCGGGGTCAGCTCGCATCTGCCGTATGCGCCAA
>CBJLVJ010000536.1:0-3382 GCA_966426465.1 uncultured bacterium
GCTTCGCGCGTTTCAGAGTCACTGGATGCTGTACCTGGATCCTCCCGAACACACCCGGCTTCGAGCCCTGGTCAATACATGCGCGGACTCGAGTGTCTGCCGGTCGTTGGCACAGCTGCGTGAAGCGCCCGCCACGGTCGGGGGAGGTTTCGCGGCTGCGGTCGTAGTTGTTATGGAAGGGCTGGTTCCATTCCCTAGCCAGCAAGCGACGAGGCGGCCGCCGTCGCGACGGACCCGTTCGCCGTCGCTACGCCGGCCCGGCTATCTGCCGTCACCGCCCACGCCATTGGTAGGGCGCGCGCAGGAGATCGACTACGTAACCCCGCATATGCGGCCGGAACATTCAGGCAGCGCTGGATTGGGCTGTATCGAGCGCCGACAGCGCTGCCGCGGAACTCGGGTTGCGTGTCGCGGCCACACTCTGGCTTTTCTGGGATGTGCGCGGACACGTTCAGGAGGGGTGCCAGCCGCTGCGGAATCTGCTCCAGTTGCCCCAAACGCAGGAGATGAAGCTCGCGCGCGCCCGAGCGCTGGTTTCGGAGGCCTGGCTAGGCTGCGTGCGCGGCGACTTGGCCGAAGTCGAGTCAGTCGTTGGCGAGGCACTGGAAATTGCTCGCCAGCTTGGTGGTCCTGAACCCCGCCTTTCGCTCACTTCAGCCACCGCTCGGCATAGGTATCGAAACTTCCGAGATCGTCCACCAGCAAGCGTAGCGTACCCAACGCGCAGCGTCGTCAGCGATTGGCCACGAGCCAGGCTCACCACACACGCTGCCAGCCCATCGACCGAGCGCTGGCTGCTCGAGGCCCAGCTATGACCTCGATGCTCGTCGACCACGGGTCCTGCACCTTGTCGACGATGACGTCGCGGTAGGCATCCCGCAGCACTGGCCGTTGGCCGACACGTACCAGGGACATTCGCCCGACCGTGGGACAAGCGCCCATCGCGCCGGTTGGCTGGTATATCCAGACGCGCTCAACACTACTTTGGCGTCATGTCGGATGAGGTGGAAGACCGCAGCGGGCGGCGGCGCGCGTAGGGAGCGGCACGCGCGCGTGGCAGACCGGACACACGATGGTGAGAACCAGGTCAGCCAGCAACAGGCGGCGTGCGGCCGGGAGATTGCGTCCGGGGGGAAAGGTCCGAGCGAGCGGTGGTGGTCGTGGGTAGCCCAGGGGTGCGGAGGAGGGCATAGCACGAACCGGAGTTGCTCGGCCAGCGAGCAGTGGTCCAGGTCCCAGGCGATCTCGCCGATGACCACCTGCATCCCTGCCACTCCGGGCAAGGAGCCTGCAGAAATCACATCAAAGTACTGCTAGGCGCGGCTGCCTACTCCTGGTTTTGCGACAGGGTCCACCGTTGTGTGGGGCGACGCGATGGAGGAGTGGGCCAGCGGGAGGCGCACCGTGAAGGTTGTTCCATGGCCGGGCTCACTCACGACCGCGATCTGGCCGCCGTGTGCCTGGGCGATCCACTGACAGATCGCCAGACCCAGACCAGCGCCGCCTTCCGAGCGCGCTCGTGAGGGATCGGCGCGGTAGAACCGCTCAAAAATATGTGGCAGGTGCTCGCGGCTGATGCCCACGCCGGTGTCCACCACCCGGAGGACAGCCCACCCGGCATCGCGCTCGAGCAAGACGCTCACCGTTCCGCCAGCCGGCGTATAGCGCAGCGCGTTGTCGACCAGGTTGACCAGTAGCTGCGTCAGGCGCGTCTGGTCGCCCGAGACTTTCACCCCCGGTTCGGCCTGCTCCGTCAGCCGCACGCCGCGCTGAACGGCCAACGGCTGCATAGCAGCCAGGACGCTGCGGATGACTTCGCCGAGGTCCAGGTCCTCGCGCGTGAGCAGCTGCTGGCCTGCGTCGGCCCGTGCCAGCGTGAGCAGCTCGCTCACCAGCTGAGCCATGCGCCCGGTGTCTTCGCGCAGGCTTCGCAGCAAGCGCTCGTATTCGTCCGGGGTGCGCTTGCGCTCCAGAGCGAGGTCGATCTGGCTGGCGAGCATGGTCAGTGGTGTACGCAGCTCATGCGAAGCATCGGCGGTGAACTGGCGCTGGCGTCGAAATGCCGAGTCCAGTCGATCGAGCATGCGATCGAACGTCGCTGCCAGACGACCGACTTCGTCATTGGTGCCCGCGAAGCTGAGCCGGCGAGACAGATCCGCTGCTCCGATCGATGCTGCCGCGCGCGTGATGCGATCGATTGGACCCAGCGCGCGGCCCGCCAGGAACAACCCGCCAGCACTTGCCAGCAGCAAGGTGATCGGCACCGCGACGGCCAGCAGCAGCGCCAGCTGCTGTATGGCCGCGGTCACTTCGGCCATCGGGCGCGCGACCTGGAGAATCCCGATCTGCTGGCCGTTGTCCAGCACAGGGAGTGTCAGCACGCGCCACTGACTGCCGTCACGCAGTGACGCGGTCAGGAAGGTTTGCTGGCCGTACCTTGCACGGGTCAGGGCATCCGGAAGGGACGGGACCGGCTGGCGCGGATCGTATGCCACCAGGCGCTGACCGGTCGCGTCGTATAGAGCGGCAACGGTTCCAGTCTGCAGGTTATCGGGGTTTTCTCCAACGCCCAGGACCGCGAGGCCGTTTTCGAAATCCATTGAGGCGATGAGCCGCGCGGCCTCAGTCGACAGCGAAATGTCCATCTCCTCGGCCAGGCCGCGCGACAGGCTGAGGTACAGCACGCCGCTGAACAGCACCAGGATGACTGCCAACAGCGCCACGTACCAGAGGGTCAGGCGCACGCGGATCGAGCCCGCCCGCGCCATGAGACCACGCAGACGATTCATGCGGCGGGCACGCGGAGCTGGTAGCCCGTTCCGCGAACCGTCCGCAACAGGCGGGGCTCGCTGTCGTCGCCAAGCTTGCGTCGCAGATAGCCGATGTACACGTCGATCACGTTGGACATCGACACGAAGTCGAAATCCCAGACATGCTCGGCAATCTGCGTGCGCGTGAGCACCCGGTTCGGGTTGCGCGCCAGGTACTCCAGGATCGCGTACTCCTTGCTCGTCAGCTCGACGAGCCTTCCAGCCCGGCGGACCTCATGGCTGACGGTATCAACCTGGAGGTCCGCCACGCGGAGGATGGGGTCCCGCGCGTTGCGCGTGTCCCGCCGCAGGAGGGCACGCACCCGCGCCAGAAACTCGCGAAAGGCAAATGGTTTGGTCAGGTAGTCGTCCGCGCCACTATCCAGCCCGGCAACTCGATCGTCAACGGCGTCACGAGCAGTCAGCATCAACACCGGCATGTGTCGGTTCTGTGCGCGAAGCTGCGTGCACACGCTCAGCCCGTCGAGCTTCGGCAGCATGACGTCGAGCACGATCGCGTCGTACGGCGCGGCCAGCGCCATAGCGAGACCGTCCTCGCCGTCATACGCCAC
>CBJLVJ010000537.1:0-3381 GCA_966426465.1 uncultured bacterium
GTCCCGTAGCTGCGCCTGAAGTACATCAGCGGCTTGGTCCCCGGCGCCGGCGGCTGTCCATCATCCACGCGCGCCACGAATACCACGTGGTCCCCCACATCCACCTCCTGAGCCACCGTGCATTCAGCGTGGGCAATCGTGTCGGTGTGCAGCCAGGGCATGCTGTTGCTCGCCGGCCGCCAGGACACGCCCTGAAATTTGTCCGGTTCTTTCGAGGCAAACAGATTGGCCAGGTCACCTCGCCCGGACGCCAGGTAATTCACGACAAACTTTCCCGAGTGCCGCAACCCCGGCAGCGTGTTGCTGTTTTTATCCACGCACACCAGCAGCATTGGCGGCTCCGCCGAGACGCTACACAGCGCATTGGTGGTGAGCCCGCGTGGCTGATTTCGCTCGTCCATGGTTGTGACAATCCCGACACCGGTCGGAAACGCGCCCATGATGGCAAAGAATGTCGCGCGATCCATCAGGCTTGTTGACGGCCTCCCGCAAGCAGTTCGTCAACGGTAGCACGCACCCTCTCCACCGAGTTCAGTCCAACCCAGAGGCACGCATATTGCCCCTCGCTCGGGTGGGCTGACCAAGGGCCGGCGGCGGGCACATACATCGGATCTGCGACATGGCTTCGGGCACCGGTCGCGGCGCGCCCGCACGCGCCGACGAGGTTGACCAGTGGGTTGGCGACGTTCTCGAGCCGCGCGAGCGCCTCGAATTCGAGCACCTGCTGCAGTGGCTGCGGCTGAGCTTCCTGCTCACGCCGCCGCTGGTGGTGCTCGCCTTCGGCACGCCCGCCGTGCCGTACGCGCTGTTCATCGCTGCCGCGGTGGCCATCTCCTACGCCTGGGTCGCCCTGCTGGCGCGCTTCCGACCGGACTCCCTGCTGCACCTTCAGCTCTGGCTGAGGCTGGTCGATTGTGGCCTGGTCTATGTCGTCCTGCTGAAGTATCACGCGTTCCTGCACGACGCGTATTACGACGCGGTGTACCTGTTGTTCGTCGTCGCGGCAGCCGCCACACATGGCCGCCGCGGGGCGCTCATCCTGTCGGGCGTGGCCGGACTGGCGGTGCTGGCTGGCCGCGTCCAGCTGATCGCGGGCGGGGCGATGCCCTTCGCAGTACGGCACATCACCGACGCGATCTTTTATGCCGCGTTTTTTGGCATGACCTCCGGCGCGGTGGCCTTTCTCATGCACAAGTCGGCCGAAGTTGTGCTGCGCCGCGAGCGCACCTGGCGGGCCGAGATGGCCGAGCGCAACGCCGAGCTCGAACGCACTGCCGAGAAGCTGGCGGACGCCATCGGTCTGCGCGACGCGATGCTGACGGGCGTCACCCACGATCTTCGCGGGCCTGTGACCGTCATCAAGGTGCAAGCGCAGCTCCTGCGCCGTCGAGCCGACGAATCGCTGTTGCCGGGCCTCGAGCGCATCGAACGCGCCGCGACGCGCATGGCCCGCTGGATCGACGAGCTGCTCGAGACCGCCGCTGCGACCAGGCCGGACGATCTGCATCTGCGGCTGCAGCCGACCGACCTGGTCAAGCTCGCCCGCGACGCCATCGAAGAGCAGCAGCAGTTCGGACGTGGTCCCGAGCTGGTGTTGCAGTGCGACCCGGAGCACATCGTGGCGATGCTCGACGGCCCGCGTCTGGAACGAGTCATCGACAATTTGCTCGGAAACGCCATCAAGTACAGCCCGCATGGCGGACGGGTCAGGGTCGAGGTGGGCGCTCAGGATGGGTGGGCGACGATTGCCGTGCGCGATCAAGGCATCGGTATTCCGGCCGAGGACCTGCCATTCGTCTTCGAGCCGTTCAGACGAGGAGCCAATGTGGTCGGGCGCATCAGCGGCACAGGCATCGGTCTGACGAGCGCGCAGCGCATCGTCCAGCGTCACGGCGGCAGTCTGCGCGTCGAAAGCGAGCCCGGCAGGGGCAGCACGTTCACCGTTCACCTGCCGCTGACCCCTGTGCCCGACTAGCGGTCCTGCTAGTCGACGGACTCCCCCCAGATAGGGGGCCCAAAAGCCTACGCGCAGGCCGGGCCCTCGACGTGATTTGTGCGTTTCACCTGATGGAGATATGGAGCCGGTTCAATCCCGTAGTCAGGCCGCGCAGGCGCTTGTCGAATTCGGACTGCTGCTCGCCCTGGTGGCGGTGGTCTCGATCGGCAGTTTGCTTCTGTTTGGAGCGACGGTCGGCGATCTCATCTCGACCCTGTCGCACACCGTGTCGACGAACCTCAACCCCTAGCCGCGAGCTCGTCTCGGGCATCGTTCAGCCTGCTGCGCCAGAGTGGCGCGGCGGGCTTTTTTTGTGCGTCCGCGGTCCAACGCAGAGCACAAAAAAGCCCGCACTCCCCTTTCGGGCAGTGCGGGCGCAGGTAGTCTCGACTGGCTTCGGGTTAGACGGAGCCGCCCAGCTTGCTGAGCAGGCTGCTCACGGCTGGTCCAAAGACGATCAGGCCGGCGATGGCCAGGACGGCGACGAGAGCAATGATCAGGCCGTATTCGACCAGGCCCTGTGCCCGGTCCCGCTGTTGCTGCAACATTGAACGCTTCTCCTCAGAACGCTCCTCAAGCTCAGGCGCCACCGAAAGTGTGGGCCTGCACAGAGGATCGACCTGGCGATCCGCGCTCGTACCCCCACCTGGGGGATAAGGCCGTCAACCCGTCCAGGACTTTTGTTCCGCGACCCTCTGCCGAGCTGCGTGCCACTCCGTTCTGGCCAGCCAGCAGCTCGTTGCCACGATGACGAGGAGCACGAAGACGACGAGGTACTCCGCTGCGCCATTGCCCTCGTCCGGATCGATGCGGAAGACAAGCTCGATCCAGTCCTTCCACACCAGTGTGAGCACAAACAGCAGCACGCCAACCGACCCCAGCACAACCTCGAGGTAAAACCGCCAGCTGAGCGCGCGTGCTCTGACTCCACCTGTCTGCATATCCCAAGCCTAAACGACCTGTCGTTTTCCGCGCCGTCGTGCTCAAGTGGACGCGGGCAGTGGCCGATAGTGGTAGTGGCAGCGGGGCAGGGAGGTATTGCCCCCGAGTCCTCGGAGCGCAGCGCTGCGCTGCCACGCGGAGCTGTCAACGAGGCGCCGTTCCTGTTCCTGGTCCTTCTTCAGGAACGGCGCCTTGCCTCGGTCACGAGATACGGGATTCCCCGTACGGGGATTTTTCGCGGCGAGATTAAAGTCACGCATCGCCTCACACGAACCGAGGCGAACCAAACTCTCCGCAGGAGAAGACATGCGCCCTCGACTCCTCGCCCTCTCGGCCGCGGCCGTGCTGTCCCTCGTTTCGGCCCTGCCGGCCGCTGCCGCCCCTGAGTCCCTGAGCTGCGACGGCTCGGTGACGTTCTTTGGCCGCACGATCCCGTTCCACAC
>CBJLVJ010000538.1:0-3375 GCA_966426465.1 uncultured bacterium
CGGCAGCGGCCGGCTGACCGAGTTCCTGCTTCGCCGTTTGCCTCGGGGACGCGTGTTCGCCATCGATCGCTCGGCCAACATGCTCGAAGCAGCCCGAGAGCACCTGGAGGCCGAATTCGGCGGTCGTGTCGAGTACATTCAGAAGTCGCTCGACGAGCTGGAGCTCGAGCAGGTCGCGGACCTTGCATTCAGCAACGCCGCCTTCCACTGGGTACCCGACCATCCGCGCCTGTTCCGCGCCGTCTTCAACGCGCTGAAGCCAGGTGGCTGGCTGGTCGCCCAGTGCGGGGCTGGCCCGAACATCGCGCGCATCCGTGAGCGCGCGGGCCGGCTGATGGCCTCCGAACCCTACGCGCAGTACTTCGACGGCTGGCCCGGGCCGTGGGAGTTCGCCTATCCCGGCGTGGCCGCTGAGCGCCTGCGGGCGGCGGGCTTCGAAGACGTCGAAACGAGCATGTTCGAAGCGCCGGTCCAGCTGTCGTCGCTCGAGCAGACGCGCGACTACATGGAAAACGTCATCCTCGGCAGCCACCTGGAGCGTATTCCCGACCCCGTTCTGCGCCGCCGCTTCGTCGACAGCCTGACCGAGCAGAGCGCCGCCGATGACCCGCCGTTTCGCCAGGACTACTGGCGGCTCAACCTGCGCGCGCGTCGGCCGGCGGACTGATCAATCGTCGATACCGAAGATGTGGGCGGCGGTGCCCCAGAAGATCTGGTCCCGTTCTTCCTCGCCCAGGCCGATCTCGTCGAAGGCCTGCATCCACGTCGTCAGCTCACGGCTCATGTGCGCCATGTCGCAGTCCGAGCCCCACACCAGCTTGCGCGTGGAGACCTCGGAGCGCAGCATGCGCCGCTCGAGCAGGTGGCGGCGCACCACCGTACCGCCCGAGATGTCGAAATAGACGTTGCGCCGCCAGCGGGCGACCGCCGCCGCCGAGTCGTACAGGCCGTAGCCCAGGTGCGCGCCGATGATTTTCAGCTCGGGGAAGGCAACACTGATGCCGTCCAGGTAGATTGGCTGCATCCGGCCAGCGCCATACCACGTGTCGACCTCGGATTCCGGGTTGTAGCGACGGCTCGACTCCATGTCGCGCGAGAGCTCGGCGGCCTGTTCGAAGCTGGCCGGCGGAAACTGCAGGTAGTCGATCATGCCCCCGACGATGCCCGTGTGGAACAGCGTCACCAGGCCGCGCTTCTCGGCCACCGCGTAAAGCGGGAAGTACCTCGGGTCATCGTAATTGCGGCGGGGATTGATGATCTTCAGGCCGCGAAAGCCGCGCTCGGCGAAATCATCGATCGCAGCGGGTTCGGTCTGGTCGATATCGATCATGGCGAAGGGCACGATCAGGTTGGGGTAGCGCTGGTGCGCCTTCTCGACCAGGTCGTTGCCCTCGCCTGGGCGACCGAGGAGGCAAACCCGATAGATGTTCAGGCGCTGACAGTTGTAGGCGAGCATGTCGAGCATGCCCTGGGGCGTATAGATGGGCAGCTTCGAGCCTTGTGGTCGCCACGGGTAATGCACGTGCGTGTCGAACACCCGTCGCGGGGCGTCCTTGATGTACGTGGGCCGTTCGATCTCGTGCATATCGATACAAGAGGCTAGCCGATCGAGCCCGGTACGACTGTCGTCGGCCGTCGGTACGCGCGACCCCTTCCGTGATGGGCTGGCTCGCGAGAAACTGCGCCATCGCCCCACCGAAAGAGTCGCAGGAGCAAGGTCATGGATGCCACCAACCCCAGCGCAGACACCCCCAGGGCCGGTACCAAGGACGGTACCAGCGCGGCTGACCACGACGAGCCGTACGCCTTCGGACGCCGCCCAAGCGCTCGAGCGCCGTACCCGTTCAACGAGCGCCAGTACGCGCGCTTGCTGATCCTTCGCAGTCGGCTGGACACGGCGGTGCCAACCCAGGATCGCGCGGCCTGACGACGGGCAAATCGGCGCGGCGCGAGCGCTTGCGCTAGTCTGTCGGCATGCAAGCGACGCTGACCATCGCGCAGATGCTCGTGCGGGTCACGGGCGTGCTGCTGCTGGTTCTCGGGCTGTTGTTCTGGAGCGGCGACGCACTCAATCTGATCCCCGTACACATGTTGCTGGGCCTGATCCTGGTCCTGTCGCTGTGGCTGCTGGCAGCCCTCGCGTCCCAGGCGGGTGTGCCACTTGGCATGGCCGCTGGCGCGGCAGTGATCGGCTTGATCACCCTGGTGCTTGGCCTCACACAGGACAGCTTGCTCCCGGGCAGCACGCACTGGGTCATCCAGGTGCTGCACCTGCTGGTGGGCATGGCCGCGATTGGCAGCGGCGAGATGATTGGCGGTCGCTTGCGCCGGCGACGGCTATCGACGTCAACAGTGTGACACTCAGGCCGTGACAGATGGTGGCGTGGCGGCGTTAAGGTGTCGTTGGCGGCGGTGGACGCCAGCGCGACAGGCAGGTTCGGCGGGTGCAGCTGCCGTTCCTGCTGAGGCCGTCAGTGCCACGGCGGCCCGCGCGACGTCTACCGCCGCTGCAGCTGCGCGTCAGCTCTCGCGCGCCAGCTTCACGCGGGCCAGTGGCAAGGCCAGGGCGGCCGCCCCGGCGCCACCGCACAAGGCCAGTACCGCCAGCGTGCTATAGCTGCCCAGGCCGATCGCCAGGCCGCCGAGTGTCGAGCCGAGCACCGAGCCACCCTGGTTGGTGAGCGACAGCAGCCCCAGCAGCGCTCCGCGGTAGCGCGGCGAGAGCTCGGAGCCGAGGGCCAGGAATGCCGGCCGGCTTGTGGCATTGACCAGGCCGAAGATCGCACCAAGGACCACCGAGGCGACCAGCCCGGGCACCAGGCCAAACAGCGCCAGACCGATGCCACCTGCCGCGAGCTGCGCGCTGACGAAAATCGCCGCTCGCGGGCCCTGAAAACGATCGCCCAGCCAACCCCCTACGGTGTTGCCAACGATGGTGCCAATGGCCACCAGCGCGAGCGCCGGCGCCACGTCGGCCGCCGTCAGTCCGTAGCTGAGCATCAGGAATGGCGGCAGGTACAACACCGCCGCATTGAAGATGGACCGCTCGAGGAGATTTGCCGTCAGCACGTTGCCCAGCAGTGGCGTGCCGAGCACGGCCGAATACGTCTGGCGCAGGCTGCTGCCGGTGTGGGTTGGCCTGGGCGACGGAAACAGGGTGTGGACCAGGCCGGCCAGCACCAGCAGCACGCCGCCGGTCGCAGCAAACGCCCACCGCCAACCAAACAGGCCGTCGACTACGCCCACGGCCGGCACGCCGGCCACCGCCGCGAGGCCGAAGCCAGCGTTCAGCCAGCCCATGGCCATGCCGCGTCGCTGCGGCGGGTAGAGGTCGCCAACAGCGGCCATGACGCTGGCCGGCCCGAACGCGCCGAA
>CBJLVJ010000539.1:0-3373 GCA_966426465.1 uncultured bacterium
TTGACGAGGTAGTCATCCGCGCCGAGCTCGAAGGCTCTGACTTTGTCGGCCTCACGCGCGCGCCCCGAGATCATCAGTACGGGCAACTGCATGTCGCGACGGACTGCCTCGAGGACGGCCAGGCCGTCAGGGCCAGCGAGACCGATATCCAGCAACACCAGGTCCAATGGGTGTTCGAGCAGCAGTTTCAGCGCCTCGCTGCCGTCGGCGGCGGTCAGGACCTTGTAGCCGTTTGACTTGAGATTGTGAGAGACGAATTTGCGCATCGGTGCCTCGTCGTCAACGACGAGGATCGTCTGCTGAGCCATAGTCGGAATCCTTCTGCCTACCCGGCTGTCACGCTACGCGTGTCGCCTGAACACCAACCGTCTGGCCTCGCCACTTGCCTGGACCACGCCTGTCCGAGCTGATGGAGTCCGTTCGCACCCGCACAGGGCGCGGTCGACTCGGGCGCGCCGGCCTGAATCTACATGATCCGTTCAGGAGCTCGATGAGTCTGTTCAGGCGGCGTTCATGCCACACGCGTACGCTCGGTGTGGTGACTGGAGGCCTCCGATAAACAAATCACTGATCGTGGTGTGCGGCACCGACGCGGTTCTCGCGGGCGTGTTCGCCCGCAACCTCGAGCGACGCGGCTTCGCGGTGCAGCAGCTCAGCTGGGAGCCGTGCCACGGGCAACCGCCAGCCGAGGTGGGCTCCAACACGATCATGGTTATCGCAGACCTCGATTGCAGCGTCGCCGATCGCTGGATTGCGGTAAACAAACTCGACCGATACTTTCCCTCAGTCCCGGTCGTCGTCCTGGATTACGATCGGCCTGACGCGGCGTGCTTGCAGTCATGGCGACCGTATCGGTTCCTGCGCAAACCTCTGGATGTGCGCGACTTGCTCCGTCTTGTTGACGAGCTTACGGAGGGTTCCTCCGAGTGTTGATAGAAGCGTTTCCGTTACCGGCCGGGCAGCCCTCAGACGCCATGGACGGCATCGGCCAGAGCCGGGAACGCCTGCTGAAGCGGCTGAACGAGCTGCTGGCGTCCTCATTCGACTACGAGGCAACCATCCGTCAGATTTGCTGGCTCGCGGTGCCGGACCTTGCCGACTGGTGCGCCGTGTACCTGCTTGACCACCACGGCAACGCCACACGTGTTTCCGTGGCGCACGCCGACAGGGCTGACGCGACTCTAGCACGCGCCCTGGAGAACGCCGATCCGCCGCGATCGGGGGAGTTGCCCGGTGTGTTGAAGATCCTCGAGAACGGCCGTCCCGTCGTCTTTACACGTGTCGGCGAAGCCGAGCTCGCGTGGCTCGCCCGCGGCCCGATGCACCTGCAGTTGTTGCGGCTCACGGGCATTAAATCGGTTCTGGCAACACCCCTCAGCGCGCGCGGGCAGGTGGTCGGTGTGCTCCTGCTCGCCACCGCCAGGTCGGGTCGCGCGTACACCGAGGCAGACGTCGGGTTCGCGAACGAGCTCGCATCGCGCTGCGCCGTGGCCGCCGACAACGCCCGTCTGTATCGGGAGACGCACGATGCGCTGCACCGCAACGAGGAATCGCTGGCGCTCCTCGACACGCTGCTGGGCGCTGCGCCCGACGGGCTCGCGTTTATCGACCGCGATCTACGCTGGGTGCACGTCAACGAAGCGCTCGCGAACGCAAACGCGAAATCCGTTGAGCAGCTGATCGGTCGGTCGGTGCTGGAGACGGCGGCGCCTGGCGGGCCGGCCCTCGAGCCGCTGCTACGGCGCGTCCTCGAGCGCGGCGAGCCGGTGGTCGACGTCGAACTGAGCGGCGACGGCACGAACCAGCACCACGAGACCAGGCATCACCTCGTCAGTGTCTATCCGGTGCGTCACCCCGGTGGCGAACTGCTGGGGCTGGGCGTGGTCGCCGTCGACATCACCGAGCGCAAGCGAGCTGAGAATGCGCTGCGCGATAGCGAAGCCCGCTATCGCCGCCTGGTCGAGACCGCCAACGAAGGCATCTGGCTGGTCGATGACCAGGCGCGGACCACGTTCGTCAACCAGCGCATGGCCGCCATGCTGGGGTATGAGCCAGGCGAGCTCGCTGGCGCCAGTGTGCTGGAGTTCACCGACGACGAGACGCTCGCGCGCGACTGGATCCGAAACAACCTGGCGGGCATCTCCGAGCAGTTTGATTTCCCACTGCACCACCGCGATGGGTCGAGCCTGCTGGCCCTGGTGGGGACCAGCCCGGTGACCAACAGCCGAGGTGACACGGTCGGAGCGCTAGGGATGTTCTCCGATATTACTGACCGCAGGCGCGCCGCAGAGGAACGCGACCGGCTGCTCCAGCGCGAGCAGGCAGCGCACGCGGAAGCCGAAGCCGCGCGACGCCGCCTCGAGCTGCTCGCCGGGGCAAGTCACATACTTGCCTCATCGCTGGATTACGAAGCAACGTTGCGGCAGGTCGCGTGGTTGGCGGTACCCGATCTTGCCGAGTGGTGCGCCGTCTTCCTGGTCGAGGCGGGCGGCACCATGCGCCTCGGAGCCCTGGCCCACGCCGATCCTGCCCGAGCCGCGCAAGCGCAGGAGCTGCTCGAGGCTGGCGCATCCGTTGATGACACCATGCGCATGCTGCAATCGTTCGGCGCCCGCTCCACCATGAAGCTGCCGATGATCGCTCGTGGGCGGAAGCTGGGCGGGTTGCTGCTGGCGAAGGCCGAACCAGAACAGCGGTACGAGGGAGCCGATGTGGTGCTCGGACAGCAGCTCGCCGACCGCTGCGCGCAGGCGCTCGATAATGCCCTCCTTGTGGGCGACCTGCGCCAGGCGCTCGGCGTACGAGAGGAGCTGCTGGCGTCAACCTCACACGAGCTGCGAACCCCGCTCGCGCACATCAAGGGCTTCACCAGCAGCTTGCGTCAGTCTGACATCGAATGGGACGAGGAGACTCGTCAGGATTTTCTGGCGGAGATCGAGCGAGAAGCCGACCGGCTGACCGGTCTCATTGACGATTTGCTGACGATGTCGCGCCTCGAAAGCGGCGCCCAGGCGGGCCACCCCCGCCTGCGGACGACGCTCGAAGCGCTGGTGGCTGGCGGGCTGGATCGTGTACGGGGTGTGCTCGGCGACGCCCGCGTGAGCACGGACATCCCGCCCGACCTGCCGTCTGTGGTGGTCGACGCCGCGCAGCTGGAGCAGGTCGTGGCCAACCTGGTGGAAAACGCCGCCAAGTACGGCCGCTCGGATACCGAGATCCGCATCATCGCCGCCGCTTCCCGCGGCGAGGTCGAGCTGGCAGTCGAGGACAACGGCGCCGGAATCCCGCCAGAGGATCTGGAGCGCGTCTTCGACAAGTTCTATCGTGCTCGGACGAGCGAGCAATCGGGGGTTCCGGGCACGGGCCTCGGACT
>CBJLVJ010000540.1:0-3367 GCA_966426465.1 uncultured bacterium
CAATCGCGTGAACGCCAGTAATCACGCCGCGAGACTATCACCCGCCGACGCGTCCGTCCGAGCCTGGGTCTTCTCCGGGGTGGCTTGCCCACAGAGGGACCCGCCGGGGTGGCTTGCCACAAGTGGGGTCCCCTCCGGGGAACGCTAGGCAATCGCCTCCGTTCCCGGCTCTTCCTCTTCGAGGTACAGCTCGCCGGTGTCGTCGTCGTAGGCGAACAGCTCGGCGAAGCGGCCCCAATCGATGGCGGTGTCGAGCTGGCGGCGAGCTTCGGGCTCACTGAAATACTGCTGTAGCTGTTCCAGCAGGGCGTCCTCCTTGAAGCTGTGCTCGGGGTGTTCGTGCAGCTGCTCGGTGATCTGCCGCACGAGCTGCACGTTGTGCATCACCTGCCGGCGGAAGATGGCCTTTTGCTCCTGGATATCGGCCGCCGCGAAGTCGCGCCCGAGCTCGGTCAGCACCGCGTCGCCTTCCTGGGCAGCGCCCAGACCGAGCATCGCCAGGCCGTCGATCAGCGGCAGCAGCTCGTCGACCTCGAGCTGCAGGTCCCGCGCAAGGACCGGCAGGTCCTGCCGACCGCCGACCTGGTCCAGGTGCCCCACCAGGCCGGTGAGGTCGCCGATGGCCGCGTGCGGGAGCACCTGGTAGGGCCGCTCGACCACGGGCACCTGAATCGGCCGGGCGAGCGGCAGAATGTCTTCGACCCGCGCCTGTGGACTGGTCATCAGCCGGTAGATGGCCTCGACCAGGGCGCTGTACTCCGGGCCCCTGGCACGCCGCGTGTCGAGCGACAGGCCAGGCACGTCGGCGCGGATTCGGCCCGGGTCGGCCGCCAGGACCACGAGACGATCGGCCAGGCTCACCGCTTCGTCGATGTTGTGGGTGACCATCAGAATCGCCCGCGTGGGCATCTCGCGGTCCGTCCACAGGTCCAGCAGCTGCTCGCGCAGGTTCTGCGCGGTCAGCACGTCGAGGGCCGAGAAGGGCTCGTCCATGAACAGCGCCTCCGGTTCCACCACGAGCGCTCGGGCGAACCCAACCCGCTGCTTCATGCCGCCTGACAGCTCGCGCGGATAGGCGTCTTCAAAGCCGTCCAGGCCGATCAGGTCAATCGCCGCCAGCGACCGGCGCCGCCGCTCGCGCCGTGGCAGATCCTTGGCCAGCAGCCCCAGCTCCACGTTTTGCAGCACCGTCAGCCACGGGTACAGGGCGAAGCTCTGGAACACGATGGCGACCTGCGGGTTCGGGCCCACCAGGGGTTGGCCGTGGACCAGAACCTGGCCTGACGACGGGCGCACCAGCCCGGCGAGCACACGCAGCAGAGTCGACTTGCCCGACCCCGACGGGCCGAGCAGCGCCACCAGCTCGCCCGCGCGCAGCTCCAGGGTGATGTTGTCGAGCACGAGCACACGCTCGGTCTTGCCTTCGTAGAACTTGGTGACACCGCGCGCGGCGAGGATCACGTCCTGCGCGACGGCGGTCGAGCTGGTCTTGAGCATGGGCGTCCTCCGCAACTTCAGTCGAGGCGATAGCGCTGCTCGGCCGAGGCAGACAGCCGACGCCACAGCAGACGGTTGATCAGCAGCACCAGCCCGGCCATCACGATCGTGCCGGCCGCCAGGCGATCGAACCTGGCGCTGTTGGCCGCGTCCGCGATGAGCGCTCCGAGACCAACCGTCTCGTACGTGTGGTTGCCGAAGGTGACGTACTCCGAAACGATGCTGGCATTCCAGGCGCCGCCCGTCGCGGTGATCAGCCCGGTGATCAGGTAGGGGAAGATCGCCGGCAGGATCAGCGTCCGCCAGCGGCGCCAGCCGCGGACCTGGTAGATCGCCGCGGCCTCGCGCAGGTCGGACGGGATGGCCTGCGCGCCGGCGATGACGTTGAACAGCAGATACCACTGGGTCCCTAGCAGCATCAGCGCCACGGCGGCGAGGTTCAATCCGCCCGGCAGCCCGATGAGCACCAGCAGCAGCACGGGAAACAGCGCCGTCGCGGGGATCGAGGCGGCCATCTGCACCAGTGGCTGCGCCCGTCGGGCCAGGCGTGGATTCAGGCCCACCCGCACGCCGAGCGGCACGGTCCAGAGGGTGCCGATCAGCAGCGCCGCGAAGGTGCGCAACAGTGTTGCTCCAGCGGCTGGCGGCAAATCGTGCCAGTCTGTCGCGGTCATCCCCAGCAGCAGCTGACGGATAGCCAGTCCGCCCCAGCTAACGGCCGCGGCCACGATCAGCAGCATCACGACGTGGCCTGCGGCCGACGCATTCGCGCGCCTGGGCGGCGGCGCCGGGGCTGCTCGGCGGAACGGGCGCGTACGCTGCTCCACGAAATCGCCCATGGCCGGCAGGGCCTGTTCCTGAAGCCACTCGATAAGTCGCGAGCGCCGCAGCGCGGTCAGTACGGCGGACGTTGCCACCTCGCCGGATTCGGTCTGCTCGAAGCGGAACTTCTCTGACCAGGCCACAAGTGGTCGCCACAGCAGCTGGTCGAGCAGGACGATGATGGCCACGAGCGTCGCCAGCCCGCGCACCAGCGCGGCCACGTCACCCGCATCCGCGGCGGCCTTGAGGTAGCTGCCCAGGCCAGGCAGGCGGAAGTCCTTGTCGCCCAGCGTGAACTGCTCGGCGGCCATCAGAAAGAACCAGCCGCCAGCCCAGCTCACCATTGAATTCCAGACGAGCCCGATGGTGCCAAACGGCAGCTCGAGTCTGGTGAAGCGCCGCCAGCCGGTCAGCTGCGCCATCGTGGCCGCCTCACGCAGATCGACCGGAATCGTACGCAGTGATTGGTAGAAGCTGAAGGCCAGGTTCCAGGCCTGGCTGGTAAAGATCAGCACGATCGCCGCCAGCTCCAGACCAACGTTGTTGCCCGGGAACAGCCCGACCGGGGCGAGCACCACGCCCGGCATGAACGACAGGATCGGGATGCTCTGCAGGATGTCGAGCACGGGTAGCAGCAGGCGCTCGGCCCACGGCCCCGAGGCGGTGAGGCGGCCATAGGTCAGGCTGAACACGATGGACAGCAGGTAGGCCGATGTCATACGCACCACCGACGCGAGCGCATAGCCGGGCAGCGCCAGCCAACCGAGGTCGATTGCGGCGTGGCTGGCCAGTGGCGCCGACCACAACGAGGCCGCCTGCGCCAGCGCGTACATGAGCCCGACCAGCGCCAGGACGATGACGACGTCGACCGGCGCTGGAGCGTGAACTCGCAGGCCTGGCCGTGGTGGGATGCGGATATTCAGCATGCGAGCCCTCCCTTGGTGGATGCGGCGTGACACACGGTTCGCCAAACACGCATTCCGTGTGGCTGCCGGGCGCGATGGCGGGGGCTGGTACGCTTGCGTCGTTGCCTATCTTGTTAATCCTC
>CBJLVJ010000541.1:0-3346 GCA_966426465.1 uncultured bacterium
ACGTGTCGGTCACGTACACACTGCCCTGCCCGTCCACGACCACGCCCGACGGCATTCGCGGCGTCGCATCGTCGTCGCCCCCCAGCAGCACCTGCCACGGGCTCGCCTGAGCGTAAACCGAAGTAAGGCCGAGCAGAGCCACACTGAGAGCCAGCAGGGCCACGCCCATGGCCAGCAGCGGCCCGGCTCGCCGCGGCCACACGCCGTCTGTCGCTGGTCCCCGTCCAGGGAACGAATCGGCCATCCCTGCCCGAGTATGTCGCCCGCCGCCCTCGACGGACAATGCCACGGCGAGCCGTACTCAGCTGAGCGCCCGCCGTGAGCCGTTCCACCCCCCCGGCAGTTCCGAGCGCCAGCAGCGGTTGGGACCCCTCTGCGGAGGGCCAGCTATGCTGGCGAGGTTGCTCCCATGGCTCCTGCGTATCTGGCGGCAGCTGCCCGCGCCGCTCAAGCTGTTGTACTTGCGTTTCCGCTACGGCGGCTTCGCCGTCGGCGTGGCCGGATTGATCCGCGACGACCGCGGACGCATCCTGCTGGTGCATCGCACGTACAGCCGCGACGAGCCGTGGGCCCTGCCCGGCGGCTGGCTCGAAGGTAAAGAGCCGATCGAGCGCGCGCTCGAACGCGAGCTGCACGAGGAAACCGGCCTGCGCGTGCGCGTGGGCGCCGTGCGCGCGGTCGAGCGCAGCGGGTTCGCCATCGTGCTGCTGATGCAAACCGACCTCCTGGACGATGCCGCGCGCTTTCGCCCCAGCCCCGAAGTTTCCGAGGTGGCCTGGATCGAGCCAGGCGAGGTCAGCCGGTTGTCCCACGTGAACGCTCGCCTGTTGCGGCGGGCGCTCGAGTGAGCCTGTCGGGCGTCGAGCTCGGCGAGGTCGCTGGCCTGCTCTCGGCCCTGGCGTGGGGCACCACAGGTCTCCTGGTGCGGGCGCACGGTCCGCACCTGCACGCCATCGTCATCAACGCGTTGCGGTGCGCAATCTCGGGCAGCGTGTTCGTCGTCGCGTGGCCGTTCCTGTCCGGCCGTCAGCCCGTCCCGCTGGCCGGCTGGCTGCTGCTGGTCACGTCGATGGTCGCGGCGCTGGTCATCGGCGACAGCCTGTACTTCGAGGCGCTCAAGCGCATCGGCGTGGCGCGCGCCATGCCGATCTCGATGGGCTACCCCGTGCTGGCCTCGATCGGTGCGGTCGTGCTGCTGCACGAGCGCATGGGACCGCTCGCGGCGGTGGGCGTCCTGCTCACCGTCGGCGGTGTGTACCTCGTGGCACGGCCGGTCAACAACACCACCACAAGCAGCTCCAGACCGCAGGGCCGCGGCTACTGGCTGGGCGTGGGCATGGCGGCCGCCGCGGCGGTCAGCTGGTCGTTCTCGACGATCGCCCTCGGCCCAGCCCTCGAGCTGGTGGATGTTCCGACGGCCAGCGCCATCCGCACGCCGATCGCCAGCGCCCTGCTGTTTCTGACCGCCAGGCGGGCGGGCGTCCTGCCGGCGATGAGCCACCTGCGCGGCCGCGCTCTCGCCGCGATCATCCTCACGGGCCTGACCTCGGTCGCCGCGACCGGCTTCTTCATGCTCAGCGTCGCCCTCGCCGGCGCCGGGCGCGCCGCCGTGGTGACGGCCACGTCGCCGCTGTTCGCCGTGCCGATCTCAGTCGTGCTGCTGCGCGAGCCTGGCAGCTGGCGTCTGGTGGTCGGGACGGTGTGTTCGGTTATCGGGGTGGTTCTGCTGGCCCAGTCTTGACCTCGGGCGGCCGGGCGTCGCCCATCGAGCCAAGTGCGGACAGGCCGCCGATGGCGCCCAGGTTCATCGTCTCGAGCGCCGAAGACGGCACCACGATGACCGTCGCGACGCCGCTGCGCATCGTCTCGTAGAGCATGTTCATGCCGCGCAGGTGCAGCGCCGTGGGGTGCATGCGGTAGAGCTCGCCCGCCTGCGAAAACTGCTGCGCGACCTGGACCTCGCTTTCGCCAAGGATCACCCGAGCCTGGCGTTCTCGTTCAGCCTGCGCCATGCGCGAGAGTGCGTCCTGCAGGTTGTCCGGCACCTGGATGTCGCGCAGCTGAACCGACTGGACCTTGATACCCCACGGCTCGGTCTGTTCGTCGAGGATGTAGGTGAGCTGCTCGTCCAGCTCTCGGCGCTGGGACAGCACGGTTGACAGATCGTTGCGACCGATGATGTCGCGGAGCGCGCCGGCCGCGGCGCCCATCACTGCCTGGACGTAGTTGGCGACCTGGATGGAGGCTCGCCCGGCGTCGACGATTCGCCAGTACATGATGGCGTCGACGGTCACCGAGGCGCCGTCCTTGGTGAGGGTCTGTTCCGCCTGAAAGGGGGTCGTCACCACGCGCATGTCGATCGTGAAGGGCGTCGTCTCGATGTACGGCAACAGAAAGAAGATGCCTGGGCCGCGCACGCCGCCGAAGCGGCCAAGCCGCAGCACGACCTTGCGCTCCCACTCGCTGCAAATCCGCAGTGACGACAAAATCGTAATGACGATCGCAATGGCGACGATCAACAGGCCAACCGTCGTTGGGGTCATGGCGTGGCTCCGGGAGCAGGTTGGCGGGAGTGTAGCCGCCAGCATGGCCGGTGAGCGCAACGCCGGGCTTGACCGCCGCTCAACCAGTTCTCAACAGTGCGTCGGTACAGTGACGCGAACAGCGCGGAAGCCGCTGCCGATGATTGAGCGCGGGCCCCGGCGACTCTCTTCGTCGAGCACGGCCAACATCAGTCAAACGGCTGGGAAGGGACAACCAGAGCACCTGCGCTCTCGCGTGTTTTCCCACCGGAAGGGAAGGTGGAGCGGATTCATACAGCGGCAGCGATCCTGAGCGGCCCGGCCGCGCGCTCCCCGCAGTACATGGCTACGCCATTTGTCCTGCGGCGTGTCAAGCGCTTGATCTGGTTTGCGCTGGTGGCCTGCGTAGCGTTGATCGGGGCGCTGCAGGGCAGCCAGGAATTGCCCCAGGTGCTGAGCGAGCGACTCGCCCTGGGGATCATCCTCGTCGCCAGCTGGGCCATTGTCCTGCAGGTGACGGACTACTTACGGACCGAGGACGCCAGGCGGGCGGCCGAGGCGGAAGCTGCGCGCCTCGAGGGTGCGCGCATGACGGCCAACGCGATGCAAGACCGCATCGCCAACAAGCTGTCGTTGACGGTCGGCTACACCGAGTTTCTGGTCACCGACCCGCGCCTACCCGAGGACCTGCGTGAGCATGCCCAACGCGCGATGGATGGCGCCAGGGCGGCCGCCGAGCAGATGAGTGAGCTCAAGCGCGTGACGCGTCAGGACTATCAGAAGTGCGTGAAGCTCAACGGCGCGGGCTCGCGGACACCCGGCGA
>CBJLVJ010000542.1:0-3338 GCA_966426465.1 uncultured bacterium
TCGCCTATCAGCCCGCGTGGCCGTTCGAAAACGCGGTCGCCCTGCTGCTCCAGGCCGGCCTGCCTGGCTGGTCGACGTACCTGCTCGCGGCGCTGCCGTCGGCGGTCGGTTTGCTCCTGGCGGCGTTCGGCCTGGCTGCGCTGATCGAGCTTGCCCGCCGGGGACTGCCCTGGCTCGACCGCCAGGGCGTCGCGTGGCAGCCCTTCGCCGGGTTTGCCGCCCTATACGTTGCCTTCTACATCATGGTTGGCGTGCGCGGCGTTCGCCTGTTCCCCTGGTACCTGGTGCCCATTGAGCCGTTCTACCTGCTCGGCGCCGCGACCGGTCTGGCGCGACTTGCGTCGGCTGCGCGCGCGGCGCGTGGCGGCGCGTGGGTGGCAACCGGCCTGGCAGCGCTGCTGGTGGTGTGGCAGCTACCCGCCATCGACTGGCGCCACGGGCTGCTGCCCCTGGGCGAGGAGTTCGGGCGTGAAGACCTCATGCTCGAAGTGGGCCGTGGTCTGGCTGACGAGCTGCCGCCAAGCGCCGTGGTGGCTGCGCCCGAGATTGGCGCGCTCGGTTATGCCTCGAACCTGCGTGTGCTGGACACGGTCGGGCTGGTTTCGCCGGCCGCGCTGCCGTACTACCCACTGCCGCCCGAGCAGCTGGTGGCCGACAATGCCATTCCCGCCCAACTGATCGTCGACCGCCAGCCGGACGCGGTCGTCACCCTGGACGCCTTTGCGCGACGCTCGCTGCTCGAGGACCCGACCTTCATGCGCGACTACCGCCTGGCCGCCTCCTACCCCGCCCCCGTCTGGCGCAGCCAGGAGCTGCTCATGTTCCGTCGAGTAGACCAGTGACACGAGCAGCCCTTCCCCCGGCGGGCACCCCCCACGGAGTGGCCTCTTCCCCAGATACGACCCGTCAGGGAGCGGGCTCTTCCCCGGAGGGGATCCCCCAGAGGGTGGCGTCCTCCCCAGAGGGAACCCCCCAGAGAGTGGACTCTTCCCCAGAGCGGGGCCTGCACGGAGTGGACTCTTCCCTGGAGCAGAGCCTCAACGGAGTGGGCTCTTCCCCGGAGGGGGGTCTTCTTGGAGTGGGGTTGCCGGTGCGAGCGGAGGGGGTGCGCGGTACGCGGCGAGGGCGGGATGGCTTGTGGCTTGGGGCGGTGCTCGTGGTGGCACTGCTGCTGGGCGAGCTGCCGCGGCTGCTGGCAGCCTGCTGTGCGCCACCCGGCGCGACCGGTCTGGGCACCGCCTGGTTCGTCAACGACTTCGCCCAGTACGAGTCGGCCATGCGCCAGGGGGCCGAGCAAGCCGGCTGGCTCGTCCGCGATCCGTTCACCGCCGAGCCGCACGCGCCAACGCTCATGTTCCCGCTCTACGTCGGCGTCGGCAAACTCGCCGCGACGCTGCACACGCCCGCGTCGGCCGTGGAGCACGCGCTGGAGCTGCTCGCGCGGGCGCTGCTGGTGCTGGCGCTGTGGCGCTTCTGCCAGGCGTTTACCGGCAACCGCACGGCGGCCCGCTGGGCGCTTGGCCTGGCCCTGTTTGGCAGCGGCTTCGAGCTACTGGCGGCGCTGGCCGGCGCGAGCTACACGGGCAACTGGTCGTACGAGATGAACGGCTTCGGCTTGCTCTTCGCGGCACCCCACGTGCCACTGGCCATGGCCGCGACGCTGGAGCTAGGCCGCGACCTGCTGCGGCCTCGCGGCGCAGTCATGTCGGTCAGCTGGCTGCTGAAGATCGCCCTGCTGTCGGCGACAGTGGCGCTGCTGCATCCGTTCCATGCGCCGGTCCTGCTCGGGGCGGTCATGCTGGTTGGCCTGGCGTACTGGCGCTCGGGTCGCGGACTGGCCAACCTGGCCGGCGGGCTGGTGGCCAGCCTCGCCGCGCTGCCGGTACTGCTGCCGACCGTGCTCACCTTCAGCTTCGAGCCTTTCTGGGTGACCACCTACAGCTCGCAGAACCTGCTGCCCAGCCCGGCGCCGCACGAGCTGCTGGTCGATCTCGGACCGACGCTGGTGCTCGCGCTGCTCGGCGCGGTCGTGCTGCGCAGCCGGGTGGCGCCGTTTGGACTGCTGGTGTGGCTGCTGCTCGAACTGATCGCCATATATCTCCCGGTGCCCTACCAGCGACGTCTCGGCTTCGGCATCCAGCCGACGCTGGCCGTCGTGGCGGCCACTAGCCTCATCGGGTTGTGCGCTCTGCTTCAGGCGCGCCGCGCGGCAGCGCTTCGGCTGGCGGCGGTGGGCTTAGCGGGAAGCAGCACGCTGGTGGTGCTCGTCGGCGTCGTGGCGTCGGGCTTCCGAAACGCGCCGCTGCCGGTATACCGCTCGACATCGGACCTGGACGCGGCGGCGGCGTGGCTCGATCAACAGGCCAGGGCCGAAGACGTCATCCTGGCTGACTGGGACACGTCGAACTACCTGGCCGCACGAACACCGGCACGAGTCTTCGGCGGCCACCCCGTGGCTACCTTGCGCCCCGCCGAGAAGCGCCTGGCGTCCGAGGCGGTCTTCAGCCACGCGAGCAGTCTGGCGGTGGCCCGCAACCTGGGCGCGCAGTGGCTGGTCTACGGCCCGGCCGAAGCCGACGTGGCCGCGCCTGCGGAGCCCGCGTTCCAGTCAGGGCCCGTGCGGGTGTTCCATACATGATTCCCCAGGGGGGACCCGCGCCGGTGGAGGCACCGACCAGCGAGCCACTCGGGCGCACCGAGGTGAAACCCGCGGCCGTTGCTGGGCGCGCAGGACGCTCCTCCGCGGACGAGCTCGCGAAGCGCAGCGTGGAGCACCGGCGCTACCAGCAGCTGCATCGGTGGTTGCTCGTAGTGATGGCGGCGCTGGCGGCGCTGCACGTTGGGGTGCTGCTGTACCACCTCGGCGTGGAAGTCGCCTTCCCGTATGACCTGAACTACGGCGAGGGCTACGTGCTCAACGACGCGGTTCGGCTCGCCCATGGTGAGCCCCTGTACGTGGACCTGCAGCAGTTCCCGATGGTCCGCTCACCCTATCCGCCCGTGTATCCCCTGGTGTGGAGCACGCTGGTGCCGCTCGCCGGACCGGTGTTCTGGCCAGGGCGAGCGCTGTCGGTGCTGTCAACCGTCGGCATCGCCATGCTGGTGGGCTGGAACGCGTGGCGCGTTCGCCGCGGCGTGTGGCCGGCGGTAGCGGCCATCGGCCTCGTGGCGGCCTCACCGTTCGTGTACCAGTGGGCCGGCTACGCCCGGGTAGACATGCTCGCGCTGCTGTTCGCCGTCGGCGGCGTCGTGGCCGCCCAGTGGCTGGGCGGACCGCGAGCGGTCGTCTGCGCGGCGGTGCTGTGCGGCCTGGCGATCTGGACCAAGCAGACCACCGT
>CBJLVJ010000543.1:0-3332 GCA_966426465.1 uncultured bacterium
TCGCCAGAAGGAGTATGGGGCGGCGCACCACGCGCGAAATACTAAGGCGCGGCCACCAGCGTCGACGACAGCTCGGGCACCGGGGCTGGCCTGGCGAACACGGCGCGCAGCCGTGCGGCGTACGCCAGACGCTCATCACCGCCGGCGTTCTCGAGCTCGGCGGTAGGCACGGCATACGAATACAGCGCAACCCCGAGTGCCCCGAGCGCCCGCGCGCGGGCGAGCTGCGCGAGCACGTCATCGGCACTGTTCAGGTATGAACCAAGCCCGAGGACGACGGTGTGTCGGCCAGCGAAGTTGACCTGCCAGGTCGTCCAGGTGTCGAACCAGGCTGCCTGCTGGCCGGCTTCGCGGTAGTAGTCCATTGGCAGCACGTAATCGACGATGCCCTGCTGCAGCCAGCCGCGCCAGTCTTGCAGGACCGAGGCGTACGCCGCCTGCGCTTCCCAGTCGGCATATGTCTGCGGGCCTTTGCCCCAGGTCACCACGGCGGCAGTCACGGCGACATTCGGCTTGATGGCCTTGGCTTCGGAATAGATGCGGCGCACCAGGTTCGTGACCTGATCGCGGCGCCATGTCACCCAGTCCGGGTCGTCGGGCGCCGGTTGTGAGGTCGGGTCGCGGCCGACGGCAGTGTTGAAGGACGCCAGGCTGGTCGGGTTGTAGCCCCAACGCCGCGCGGCGCCTTCGTAGTAACGGACCTGGTCGAGGTGGATGCCATCGACGTCGTAGTTGCGCAGGACATCCAGGTAGACCTCGGTGGTGTAGGTCTGGACGTCGGGATTGCCCGGGTCGAGGTAGTACATCCCGGCGCTGCCGACGCCTGCCCAGGCCTGACCATCGTCGCGGTACATCAGCCAGGTGTCCGCTGGATCGGCCGAGAGGCCGTGCAGGTTGAAGGCGTGATTGGGCGCCGCGGGCGGTGTGTCACGGTTCGACCAGATGGGTAGCGTCGCCAGCCAGGCGTGCACCTGCAAGCGCCGCGGCCCCTGGTGGGCTTTGTCGATCAGGTACTGCAGCGCGTCGAAGCCAGGCGCCAGGGCGGGATCCTCTGAACGCGGCTCGACCGACTTGAGATAGTACGCGTCGCCGCGGCGGCGGACCTGTACGAACAGCGCGTTGAGATTGGCCGCGCGCGCCCAGGCGACCAGGTCGTCGACCTGCGCCGGTGTCTTGAAGCCGTCGTGAAAGGCATCGACCCACACCGCGCGCAGCTCGGGCGGATCGAGCGCTTCAGCCGTGGACGTCGGCTGCGGACCAGTCGTCGGACCTGGCGCGAGCGTGGCGGCGACGGTAGCCGACGCAGCCGTCGTCGGCGTGGCGACGGCCGTCGGCGCGACGCGGGTCGGGGCCACGGTGGGCGCCGTAGTCGGCTCTGGCGTGGGCCGACGGGGCGTTGCTGCCGCACGTTGCGGCCCAGCCGCCACGAACAACAACCCGATCAACGCGATGCATGCTGAGGCGAAAAGAGCGAGCCGTGCCATAAGACCGAGCCAGGTCGGCGGCGATGCTAGGGCGAGGATACGCCCGCGCGCAACACGCGGGCGCACTACGACCGCGCTACGAGCGCGTGGCTATCATCTGCGGGGGCTACCATCTGCGCGTGGCTGAGACAGAGCTGCTATATGCCACCGATGCGTACCTCCGCTCGTTCGATGCGCAGGTCGAGGAGATCACTCCCGAAGGCGGCGTCGTGCTGGACAGAACGGCGTTTTATCCCACCGGCGGTGGGCAGCCACACGACCTGGGCCGGTTGAGCTGGGACGGTGGCTCGGCTGGCGTGGTCGAAGTGCGCAAGTCTGGCGCCCACGTGGTGCACAGCCTGGACGGAGGGCCGCCGCCGCCCGGCACGAGGGTGCACGGCGAAGTGGACTGGGAACGGCGCTACGCGCTGATGCGACACCACACCGCGCTGCACTCGATGAGTGGCGTCATCTACCAGCTCTATGGCGCGACCGTGACCGGCGGCCAGATGTATCCCGACCGGGCGCGTATGGACTTCCTTCTGCCTGACCTGTCGCAGGAGCGGCTCCATGAGATCGAGCGGCGCACGAATGAGCTGCTCGCCGAAGGGCACCCGGTCTCGATCCGGTTCCTGTCGCGCGAGGAGGCCTTCGCCATCCCTGACTTGATCCGCACCAGGGTCAACCTGCTGCAGGAGGGCATCGAGGAGATCCGCGTGGTGAACATCGAAGGCATCGACCAGCAGGCGGACGGCGGCACCCACGTCGGCGACACGCGCGAGGTCGGCCGAGTGCGCATTGCTCGTTCCGAAAACAAGGGCAAAGGCAACAAACGCCTCGAAATCGTGCTCGAATGACGGCTTCGGACCTCGAGCCGATTGGCAGCTGGGCGCGTTCCGAGCTCGATCGGAAAAATGCCGCGCGGGAGCAGGCCCTGCGCTGGTCGCGCGAGCTGGTCCGCACGTGTGCCACCTCCATTCGGGCGGTTCACCGACGCGACTTTTCGTCTGCTGAGCATCTGCTTGCCGAGGCGAACGCGTTGAACGAACAGCTGTGCTCGACGCTGGGGCAGATGGGCGACCTGTACTGGGCTGGCTACGTGCAGGACGCGCAAAAGGAGCTCGTCGAAGCGAGCTGCACGCTGGCGTTGATCAAACGCCAGGCGTTGCCCGATCCGATCGGGCTTGGCGTCGCGCCCGGGCCATTCCTGAACGGGCTCGGCGAGGCGGTTGGCGAGCTGCGGCGGTACCTGCTGGATTCGCTGCGGCGAGGTGAGGTGGACGGCTGCGAGCAGCTCCTCAGCGCCATGGACGACATCTACTCGCTGCTGGTCACGCTGGATTACCCGGACGCGCTGACTGGCGGCCTGCGCCGCACCACCGACAGTACGCGCGGCATCCTGGAGAAGACGCGCGGCGATCTCACGCTGGCGTTGCGCCAGGAAGCCCTGGTCCAGGCGCTCGGCGGCGCCAGCCACGAGGCGGAACGCTCGCCATAGCTACGGGCGCTCAACTGGCGGCCAGGCGATCGGCCGCGCCAAAAAGGGGGCGTGTTGGCGGGCGTGCAGCCTAGCCGGTACAATTCGGGCGCTTCGCCTTGGTCCCGTGGTGTAGCGGCCTAACATGCGTCCCTGTCAAGGACGAGATCGCCGGTTCAAATCCGGTCGGGACCGCCGTCGCTGGTGATTGCCCGTGGGGAGACGCGCTGGCCTGAGTGGCCGCCGCTGGTGAGGTCTTTGCAGGTTTGTTAGACTGCCAGCATGCCACCGAGTCCAGGATGGGCTCGCGTGCGATTGCCCGTGGCGGTTTCACCGCGACGTTGACCGTTGACTGAGCCAGAAGGGGCCAGGAATTTGCCGGACTGCAGGGA
>CBJLVJ010000544.1:0-3329 GCA_966426465.1 uncultured bacterium
TTCAGGCGCTGCGGGTGGCCTGCTCCATCGAGGCGCCACAGTTGCCACAGAACTTGTCGCCTACCGACACGCTGCCGCGGCAGCTCGGGCAGGTGCGCGCGGCGGCCGTCGGCGCGACGCTGATGGGCGTGACGGTCGCGCTGGTCGACGCGGCCGTGCCGGCGGCTGTCGACGCGTCTTTGGAGTCCTCGCCGCCCGTTGCCTTCTTGAGCTCGCGCAGGCCATCGCCCATCGCCTTACCCAATTCGGGCAACTTGCCCGGCCCGAATATCAACAGAACGATCACCAGAATGACGATCAGGTGGCCTGGTTGAAGTGCGCCGACACCCATGGTTCAAAACCCCCACGTTCTCGATGTACGAAGTGCAGTGGCCGATGCCTCTTGATGGTTGCCCGGCAGTTGGTATCGGACGGGGAGGTTCGAGGCAGCCGACATGCGTTATAGATTGGGCCGTGCCCGATGAGCGACGTACATGATACGCCACACGCATCGGGCCGCGTAGTCGTTGTCGAGGACGACCCGTTGCAGGCCGAGTCGCTGGCGTTCATCCTGCGCCAGGAAGGCTACGTGGTGGAGCTCGCCTCGACCGGCGCCGAGGCCCTCGCGGCTGCCCGCGGCCAGCCCCCGCCCGACACCGTGTTGCTTGACGTGGCTCTGCCTGACCTGAGCGGGATCGAGGTTGCGCGCCGCCTGCGGGCTGGCTCGAACGTGCCGATCATCATGCTCACCGCGCGCCGCAACGAGATCGACAAGATCACCGGGCTGGATGCGGGCGCCGACGACTATGTGACCAAACCCTTCAGCCATGGTGAGCTGCTCGCGCGTATCCGCGCGCAAATCCGACGCGGCCCCACCAGCACGGCAACCGGCGACGCTGCGCATGGCGTGTACACGGTGGGTTTGCTTCGCATCGACACGGGCATGCGGCGGCTCACGCGAGCCGACCGGGTCATCGACGTCTCGGCCCGCGAGTTCGACATCCTGCGTCTGCTGGCGGAAGCGGCCGGCCGTGTGGTCGAGCGCCAGCAGTTGTTTGCCTCGGTGTGGGGGCCCTCGTTTTATGGCGACGAGCGCGCCCTGGACGTCTATATCCGCATGATCCGCAAAAAGATCGAACCGGACCCGAGCCGCCCCATATACCTTCACACCGTGAGAGGCGTAGGCTACCGCCTGGCTGAGGAGCAAACCGCCAACGAGTGCTGAGCAATCCGCTGCGCACGCTGCGTGGTCGTCTGGCGACGACATACGCGTGCCTGGCGTTGCTCGGGGTCGCGACCTCGGCGCTGTACACCGCCAATACGGTGCGCAGCGGGCTGCATGACCGCGTCGTCCTGGACCTGGCCGACGAGGCGCGACTGCTGGCTCACGATGTCAGCGGCCCGCTGGCCCGCGGCGACGTGGCCGCGGTAGATGATTTCGTCTCACGCGCCGTCTTGCTCACCCACGCCCGCTTGCTAGTCGTGGACCGCACGGGTCGCCGCGTCGCCGTGACGCGCGGCGCGGGTGAGCAAGACGGCACCGAGGATGGCAGTCTGGCTTCGGCCCTCTCAGGCAACACGAGCGTTCAGAGCGAGTCCCGCGGCGGCGGGGACATCGTCCACGTCAGTGTGCCCGTCGCGCTGGACGACGGCAGCATGGTGGGCGCCCTCGAGGCGACCTACTCGCTGGACGAGGTTCAGGCGATTTTGAGTCGACTCAACCTGACGTCGCTGCTGCTCGCCGTCGGCGCGGTGTTCGCGGCTGCGTTGGCGGGACTGCTGCTGGCGACGTCTGTCGCGCGTCCAGCGGGCCAGGTCGCCCAGGCCGCGCTCGCGCTGGCCAACCGCCGAGCAGCCAGCCTGGCATTCGGTCCGCAGTCCACCAGTGCCTTCCCGCCGCCGCTACCCGAGCCACGCGGCAGCACGGATGAGATCCGAGCGCTGGTGCAGGCCTTCAACAGCCTGGCCGACCAGCTGCGGGTCCACGAACAGGCACGGCGCGAGTTTGCCTCGGACGTGTCGCACGAGCTGCACTCGCTCGCATCGGCCATGCAGACTGCCGCCGAAGCCCTGGAGCGTGGCGCAGCCGAGGCGAATCCAGCGCTCGGCCAGCGGCTCGTGCTGGGCCTGGTCGGCCATACGCGGCGACTGGTGCGGCTGGCGGACGACCTGCTCGAGCTCGCGCGCTGGGAGGGTGGCCGCCTGCGCATCGACGTCCAGGAGATGGACCTGGCCGAGCTGGTGCGCGGCACGCTGGACGAGTGGACGCCCGAAGCGCGTCGACGCGGGATATCGCTGCAGGTGCGCTTGCCGGTCGGCCCGATGCCGCTCCACGGCGACCCGATTCGGCTGACCCAGGCGCTCGGCAACCTGATCGAGAATGCCATCAAGTACGCCGGTCCCGCGGGCTGGGTCCGCGTCGACGTCGGGCCGCCGCTGTTTGGCAGCTATGAGCTGGCCGTGACCGACTCCGGGCCGGGTATTCCGCTGGACGTGCTGCCGCGCGTGTTCGAGCGGTATTTCCGCGTGGAGGGTCGGGCGAGCGGGGGACCGGGCGGCATGGGCCTGGGGTTGGCGATTGCCCGTGCCATCGTGCTCGCCCACGGTGGTCAGCTCACGGCCGAAAGCCCACGTGGCAGCGGCGCGCGCTTCGTGCTCCGCCTGCCGGTACCACCCGGCGCCCAGGGGCCGGCGCGGCCGCTGGCGGCAGTCGTGACTCTGCGAGACTAGCAGCGCAATGCGCGCCATCGACGTTCACGTTCACCCGACTGACGAGCGCGTCGCCCGTGCCTGGGCCGGCGAGCTCGAAGATGCCGAGCGCTTCTTTCGCGGCGCCTGGACCCACGAGGATCTCTCGGCCACCGCCGAGCGGTATCGCAAGCTGGAGTCGCAGGCAGTCCTGCTGGGTGCTGATGCCGAGACGACCACGGGGGTACCCGCCTACCCGAACGACGAGCTGGCCTCGGCCGTTCGTCAGCATCCGGATATCTTCATCGGCTTTGCCGGGATCGATCCGTGGAAGGGCCAGCTGGCCGTCTGCGAGCTCGAACGCTGCGTGCGCGAGCTCGGCCTGAAAGGCGCCAAGTTTCACCCGGGCCGCCAGGAGTTCTATCCCAACGACCGTCGGTTCTATCCGCTGTTCGAGACGGCCTCGGCGCTGAACGCGCCCGTCCTGTTTCACACGGGCATGATGGCCGCCGGCGCGGGGACGCCCGGCGGGCGGGGTCAGCGCCTGGATTACACGCGGCCGATCTACCTCGACCACCTCGCGGCCGATTTTCCGAAGCTGACCATCATCGCCGCGCACCCATCCTGGCCCTGGGCCGACGAAGGCCTGGCTGTGGCCCGCC
>CBJLVJ010000545.1:0-3321 GCA_966426465.1 uncultured bacterium
CGGCACGAACAGTCTGGCACGGCGGCCTTCCGCCTGGCGGATCAGCGCGATGGCCGCCTCGACCAGGCTCTCAGCACTCGCTGGCTGGCGAGCCGAAACATCCAGCGCAAGCCGCGCCGGCATCGCTCCGTCGGGCGCCGGCTCGGCCCGCACCGCGACCACGCCAACCAGGCGTCCGCCGACCTCGAGCACACGCGTGTCCGTCGCCCAGGCGGCCACCGACCAACCACCGCGCAACCAGCTCGCCGGGTCGTCCTCGGCCGAGGACGCCTCCCAGAGTGCCTGAACGGCGTCCTGCTCGGACGGCCGCGGCGGGCGCAGCCTAGCGACCCCGGTCACCCGGGGTTCCGCTCACGCCCCCAGGCCTCGCCCGTCCATGATGCGCAGTGGCTCGGCGATCAGCTCGATCTGAATCCCGTCTGGATCTTTGAAGTAGATCGACGTGGTCACGCCGCGATCCGGCCCCAGATAGGCGACCCCGCGTTCCTCGAGGCGCGCTCTGGTTCGCTCCAGGTTCTCGGGCGTGGTCGAGATCGCGATGTGCTGCACGCTGCCAAGGCTCTCCACCGCCGGCTGCAGGCCGAGCCCGGGAAAGTCGAAGAACGCCAGCAGATTGTCGTGGCCAATGTCAAAGAACAGGTGCGTCGAGCCCTTGTAGTCACGGTTTTCCATCAGCTCGACCAGTGGGAACCCCAGAAGCTCCTGATAGAATTGAATCGTTTGCTCCACGTCGCTGCAAATCAGCGCAATGTGGTGCACGCCGCGGGCGGTTGACGGCGGCCGTTCGGCCGCCGCCCGCAGGTACTTCGTGTGCCATTGCTCCCGGCGCGCCGCGAATTCCGCGCCACGGTCGACAGTCGTCATCGTTAGATTTTGAACAAAAGATCGCGAATGCGCTCGGCAATCGTGTTGTCGCCGGCCACGCTGCCGCCACGCTGGCGCTGGTAGGTGCTCAGCACGAACTCACTTGGCTTGAACGTGAACACGGCGGGGCAGCCCGCCGTTGCGCCTTCCTCCACCGCCACCGAGGTCCCATCGACGCTGACACACCAGTTGCCACCGCCTGGGCCAGTGATCTCGACGCCGAAGCGCGTCTTGAGGCCCTCGGCGCGCTGCGCGTCCACCGTGTACTGAATCACGATGAACATGAACGGGATCAGCGTGACCGCTGCTGCATCGGACAACGGCTCGTCGCGGCCGAGCCCGGACTTGATGTCCCAGGAGTGGATCGAATAATCGATCAACTGGAACCCGGCGTAGAAGTACGCCGGCAGCGGGCCCATATAGGTGTGGTTGACGATCTCGCCCGACCACTGCTGCTCGTCGAGCGCATCGAAGATCTCGAACAGCCTGTCCGAGGACGCCTTCAGACGTTCGATCGCCTGCTCCCTGGACAGCGAGCGAAAGCGCGTGGCGCCTTCGTCCAGTTTCTGGGCCATGATTGGCAGCCCGAGCGGGGCGGGCGCCTCCTGGCCAGACCGCGCCATGGCCCAGCGCTCGAGGTAGCCCTCGGTCACATCGATCATGTGGCCGCACACGTCGCGCACCTGCCAGTGGCCGCTGGCCGTCTGGCCCTCCCAGGGCGCCTCATCGAGCAGCTTGTAGAACTCCGCGCGCTCGGCGCGATCCAGGTCCAGCAAGAACTGTTTGCCCGCGTACTCGCCAACGTTGACCCGCCCGGTAACCGCTTCGGTCGTCATTGCCCGCACTCCCTCAAAACTTCCTGTGGCGACCCGAGCGTACACCTCCACGAAGCCGGGCGTATGCTCACCTGGTGCGTTCTGGCGAGGCCGGCAGCTTCGTATACGCCAACCCGCCCACGATCCACTGGGGGGCTGACTGTCTTGCCCAGCGCATCGAGCAGGAGCTCGCCGAGCGCAATGCCCAACGCGTGTTCCTCGTCTCGACCCGCAGCGTGGCCAGCCATCCCCAGCTTGGCCGTCGACTGGTCGATCTCCTGGGCCAGCGCTGCGTCGGCCAGTTCGCCGCCATCGGCCAGCATGCGCCCGCCTCCGCGGTGGCCGAAGCGACCAGCGCCGCCGCGAGTGCGCGTCCCGACCTGCTCATGTCGTTCGGCGGCGGCAGCCCGATCGACGCGACCAAGGCGGTGGCCTTCGCGCTGGCCACCGGGCTCGACCTGAGCCGTCCGAACGCGGCCCAGGAGGCGCGTCGGTACAGGCCGTCGCCGGACAGCGTCCTGCCCCACGTGGCGATCCCTACCACGTTGTCTGTAGCCGAGTTGTCGGGCCTGGCCGGTTTCACCACCGAGGATGAGCACGAGAAGGTCGGGCTGCGGGGTGAGGCGCTCATTCCCAGAGCGGTCATCTACGACGCGGCGCTGTCACTGCACACGCCGCTCGAGCTGTGGCTGACGACGGGTATTCGCGCCGTCGATCACGCCGTTGAGACCGTACTGGCGCCTGGCAGTCATCCGCTGCCCGACACCCTGGCGCTCGAGGCGCTGCGCCGATTGCCGTCAAGCCTGCTCGCCACGCGCGCTGATCCAGGCGACCTCGCGGCGCGCACGGAAAGTCAGCTCGGCGCGTGGTTCTCGTTCAGCCTGCCCGGGCCGGCCGCCGCGGGTCTCAGCCACACCCTGGGAAAGCGCATCGGCGCGCGTCACGCCATCCCGCATGGAGTCAGCTCGTGTTTGTTGCTGCCGCACGTCATGCGCTATCTGGCGCCTCGGACGGCGCCAGCCCAGGCGCGGATCGCGGCAGCACTGGGGGTCGACGTGCGCGAGATGCCCCAGGAACAGGCCGCCGCGAGCGCTGCTGACGCGGTCGCCGACCTGATCCGCCGGCTCGACCTGCCGCACCACCTCGCGGCGTTCGGTCTGAGCCCAGCCGACCTCGAGTCCGCCGCGCGTCCTGTGGCCAGCGACGAGTGGCCACTCGAGGACCTGGTCGGCATCTACCGCGCGGCCCTCTGAACGTGTTCCGCGGCGTGTGGAGCTGGCTCGTGCCCGTCGTCGGCGCTGCGCTGGCCTTCGCCTGGGTCCTGCTGACCACGCCGCCGGGCTTCGGCGCCATTGGTACCGTGCTGTTCGGATCACCCCGTGGCGCCATCGCCGACGCGGCGGCCTACGCCATCGGCTCGGCAGCCAGCCTGGCGCTTGTGGCGCTGCTCGTGCTCGCCGCGCTGGCGTACACGATCGAAGCGCTGGCCGGCCGCCGCGTTCGCTGAATTATTTGATCTGCGAAGCCAAGCTGCTACAGTCCGCGCGCCATGTTTACCAGCACCCTGACACACGAAATGACGCTCGGGCCGCTCACGCCTGCCCAGCGGACCGAGATCATGCGCCACGCTCCTGCCCTGTCG
>CBJLVJ010000546.1:0-3318 GCA_966426465.1 uncultured bacterium
CGCAGTTCGAGCGCGTCCTGCACCCATTCCTGGTCGAAGCCAAACGGCATCGGCAGGCCGGCGCCGCCAGCGACCCGGCTTACTGGACGCGGTTGAGTCCCAAACTCAACTCAACGCGTCTCAATTTTTTGCTGTTCGGTTATGGCGAGACGCACGAGCCGCCGCTCACCGAGCGCGCCTTCATCGGGTCGCTGACGATCTTCTCGTACGACTACGCCACGCGTCAGATCGACCTGGTGTCGCTGACGCACGATATCCGCGCTCCCGAGGCCGAGCGCTACCTCCACGATCAGGGCCAGGCGGAGGTCGGCCCGATCAAGATCGATCGCGCCTACAGCGTCGGCGGCTTCGACCTGATGCGGCGCACGATCGAGGACGCCACCGGCCTGGCCATTGACTTCCAGCTGGCGTTCCGCGAGGCGGCTATCGCCGGCGCGACCGACGACGTCTTCGGCGGCCTGGACGTCGACGTCCCGCTCGCGTTCAAGGTCAATGGTTTCTATCTCGACGGCGAGAAATATCCCGGCGGGCAGTTCCAGCGCGGCCTCCAGCACCTGAATGGCGTGCAGGTGATCCAGTTCATCAAGACCGTCCCGGTCGAGGAGCACTACGATGCGGCGCTGGAGCACAACGCACGCAAGCACCTGGTCTTCCGCTCAATCATGGAAGCGCTGAAGGAGCACTCCGGGGACGTGACGTTTCTTGGCCGTGCGGCCATCTTCTTCAGCGGTCAGGTGGCGCGCGACTCGATCGCTTACGACTTCGATCTACGCACGCTCATGGTCGACAACCTGCGGGCCATGATGGCTGACGTGGTTCGCGCAGACCCGCGCGACGAGGCTATGCCCAGCGTGCAGCGCACGCTCTACATCGTCGATCCTGCCAGCGGCGACGGGGGCGTGCAGTGGGTGCAGGCCAACGCCAGTGACAACCCGATCACCCAGCGTGACATCGGCGAGCACCGTTACGGCGAGCTGGCCATCGAGGTGCCCTACCACGGCGATCCCTACGCGCCCGACCTCGTCGCGCGTTACTGGCCGGACGTGCGCAACCTGATCGCCGCGCGGCTCGCGGACTGACCCTGTTTCAGGCGACTTCCGCCTTGTCTCGAAGCCCGAAACGGGCTTCGAGGAAGCGGCGGTTGGCCAGCAGGCGGTCGGCGTCCTGGCGCTGAAGATCCAGGGCGATGTTGTCCAGTTTGGCATCGAGCAGTTCGATTTGCGCCTTGAGCTCCTGGTGGGCCGTCCTGCCATTGGCGCTGAGCGGCTTCTCGGCGCTGTCGTGGGACAGCGCCAAGAACGTGTCGATGGTGCGCGGCAGGTAATCACTTGCCGTCTGCCGAACCAGATACAGGTCCTGCGAGAAGGGCGGAAACCGATCGGCATAGCCGAGCAGAACGTCGACTTTCCGACGAATCTGCTCGACCTTGACCTGGACGTCGATGGGCAGCTCCGCCTGGCCTACTGGTCGTGGCCGCGGTGAGGCTGGCTCCTTTGAGCTCGCGGGCGTCGGTGCCGAAGCAGGGGCGCGTTTGCGAGACCCTGGGCCATGCTGCTGGCGCCACGCTCGGCGTCGGTAGTGGCGGCCGTCTTCGTGCCAGAACATCCACGCGCCCAGTGCGATCAGCAGCCATGGCCAGCCAGCGCCGAACACCCAGAACACGCCAGCGAACAGCGATGCGACGACGAACGCGAGCACCACCAGGACGAGGATCGGGACAAACAGCAGCCACATGCCTTACGCTCCCTGGCCGCTGGCCGGCAGTGTCAGCTCGGATACCAGCCCGTTGGCGCGCGCCTGGGCCAGCTCGGCCGACCGCGCACGCTCGACGTACTTCTGGGCGCGGGCGACCTCGGTCGACAGGGTGTCGATCGTCTTACGCATGCTGTCGAGAGCGGCAAGCTTGAATGAATCAATTGTATCGATCGTGGCGTAAATATTATTGAATGCGGCCTGAAGTTTCTCGATGCTCACCGTGGCATTTGCCGCCTGATTGGCGATCTCGAGCGTTTGCTGCCGCAGGAGCTGCGAGGTGGACTCGATGATATTGCCGGTGGTCGTGTTCAACGCCGTGATCTGATCGAGCACCAGCTTCTGGTTGCCCAGCGCCAGCGCGGCGATGACCGCGGTGCGCAGCGCGGAGACGGTCGTCGTGGTGGCCCGCTCGACACCCTTGACCAGCTCCAGGTTGTTACGCCGGATCAGGTCGAGCGCCAGGTAGCCCTGGACCACCACCGAGAGCTGCGTGAGCAGATCCTGCCGCTTCTGGCGGACGTAGAACAGCGCGTCCTCCTTCAGCGCGCGCGCTTTGTCCGGCTCCTTCTGCTCGACGGTGGCGATCTTGCGCGTGAGGGCTTCGTCGAGCACGCCGGCCATGTGGGCGTACTGTTCGAGGCGCGTCTTCATCGCCCACAGGTAAATCTTCTCTTGCTCGAGCGCCGCGTTGTCGCGCAGCAGCTCGTCCTGGCCCCGATACAGCCCGGCGACGATAGCTTCGATGTGGTGCTGCGCCGATTGGTAGCGGCGGAAGTAGTCGTTGACTTGCGAGCCAAACGGGACGCGCTTGAACAGACCACGGCGCTGCTGCAGGTGTCGCGACGGGTCAAGCTCCTCGATCTGCTGGCGCAGCGAAACGAGCGCGCCCGAGACCTGCGAGCCCTGGGCCATGGGGCCCTGCTTGAGCGCGGCCGTGGGCCTGTCGAGAAAACGACTGGACGCTTCGGCCGAGCGGCGAATCTCGTCGCGGCCCATGCGGCTGATCGATTCGACTTTGCGCTCGAACTCGGGCGACTGCGCATCCAGGCTGGTCAGCGACTCGACATACGCGTTGACGGCGGTGTTGATGCGAGCAGCAGTCTGCTCGTCGACCTTGATGGTCGACGCGGCCTGGTCAGGGCTGACGGGCGGGACGGGCGCGGGTGGCTCCAGAACGAGCTCGTCGGCCGCGTCCGCCTCAGGCGCCATAGTCATTCGCAATTGACCTCCTCTTCGCGCATTGGACGCAGCGAAGCGTCGCCGGGTTGCGGAGAGCGCGGGTTATTCGGTTACTGGCGGAGCAACCGAGATGGTGGTCGCGGTGATCGGCGCGCCAGAGCCCGAAGCGACCGAGACGGTGTAGTCGCCGGCGGGCAGCGCTGGCCGGTTGCGGAATCGGTCGGCGCACAGGTTCACCTCGAGTGTCAGCTGGCCCCGGGGTGAGACCCAGACACTGCTCCACCTGATCTGGGAGACGCCGTTGGCGTCCACGACGTTGCCGACCAGTCGCTGGGTCGCCCAGGCGTCGAAGCCGCTGCCGCGAACTTCGACGTAGCGGAAACC
>CBJLVJ010000547.1:0-3313 GCA_966426465.1 uncultured bacterium
GTTGCTTCCGGGGTGCTGCGGTCATCCTCATAACCAGGCTCGGGAGCGTGCTCCTGGGCGGCTGCGATGCGCGCAGTCACCGCCAGCAGCGTGGTCGCGACCAGCAGCACACGCAAGGTCTGAAGCCCGTGGCGGCGACGGTCCGCCCGGCTGGAGCCGGGGTCCGGTCGCGAACGGGCTGTGGTGTTGCGCGGCATGGCTGGTTGTGGACCTCCCTCCGCCGGCTGGATACTACACCGGCGGGTGATCGCGGCTGGACTCCAGTGCGGTGATGCGCCACCACCGCACCAGCAACAGTCGCACGATGCTCAGGCCGGGTCGAAGGTGACCGGCAGGCTCTTCACACCGTAGACGATGAAGCTGTCCTGGGGCTCCAGACGAGCATCGGGGTCGCGGCGTAGATTCGGCAGACGGCGGAGGATGGCGCCCAGCGCGACGCGCGCTTCGAGACGGGCCAGCGGCGCGCCCAGACAGAAATGGATGCCGTGGCCGAACGCCAGGTGGCGGTTGGGATCGCGATGCGGGTCGAACCGGTCGGCATCGGCGAAGGCCGCCTCATCACGATTGGCCGAGCCGATCCACGCCAGGACCGACTGACCGGGCTCCAGCGACTGTCCGGCGAGCGTCGTCGGCCGGGCAACCACGCGAAACATCGATTGAACGGGTGAGCGGAAGCGCAAGACCTCCTCGATGAGGCCTGGCAGCAGCGCCGGGTTCCGCTGCAGCTCGTCGAGCGCGTCGGGCGCCTCGTTGAGGCACAGCACCGCGTTGGAGATCAGGTTGGTGGTCGTTTCGTTGCCGGCGACCAGCAGCAGCACGCAGAAGCCCAGCAGCTCGGGCAGCGACAGGTGCTCACCGCCGATCTGGGCCGCCATCAGCGCGCTGACCAGGTCCTGGCGGGGTTGCTGCCTGCGCTCTTCCAGCAGCCGCGCGAAATACGCCGCCATGGCTTGCTGGGCGCGCGGGCCCTCGCCGGTCGTGCTGGTAATCGCATCCGACCAGGCCTTGAACTGGTCTCGCTCCTCGGGCGGGACGCCGAGCAGCTCGGCAATGACGATGACCGGCAGCGGATAGGCGAGATCACGCACGAGATCCATTCGGCCGCTACCAGCTACGCCGTCAAGCAGCTGCTCGGTGATCGCCGCGATGCGCGGTGCGAGGTCGTCCACCGCCCGCGGCGTGAAGGCCTGGGTGACCAGCGCACGCAGCTGGCGATGGCGCGGCGGGTCGGTCGCGATCAGGCTGGTGGATAACGCCGAGGCGTCGGCGCCGCCGGCGAACCGAGACGAAAAATCGGCGTGCTCGGACAGCGTGCGCTGCACGTCTGTGTAGCGGAAGACGTGCCACAGCTGACGGTCTGGCTCGAAAAACACGTGCGCCTGGGCGCGCATCAGGCGGTACCAGGGGAACGGATTCAGCGGATCGCGCCGCGCAGGCGCACTGGTGGTCATTGAATCATGCTAAGCGCGCCCGGGCCCAAGCGGGCGGCAGGGCGCTTCGCGCCTGCGCTCGGCGGAGCGCTGCATCGCAAATGAAACGGATTCGCAACGTGGGCAGGATGGGGCCGGGCAGTCCCCTCGGCACGGCGGGGTGCGTTGGCAATTGGCGAGAGACCAACCCATGCACCGAACCTTCACTCACGCACTCTTGCGGCCGATGGCCGCGCTGCTCCTTGTCGGCTCGACCTTCGCACCCGTGCTGACATCGGCCAGCTTCGCCGACGACGAAAACGACCTGCTCAGCGTTCCGGCTGACAGCACGCCCCTGGAGGTCAGCGCGCCCACTGACGACGCGAGCCCGGCCTTTCTGCCGGTCGTCAACACGGCCGCGGTCGCCAGCCCCGAGTACGGCATGAGCATGTTCCTGTGGGGTCACCCGGACTCCACCAGCCGCGACCTGTCACTGGCCACCAACGCCGGCTTCGGCTGGCAGAAAACGCTCTTCCAGTGGCGCGACATCGAAGGCGACTGCAAGGGTTGCTTCAACTGGACCGAGGCCGACCGCGTCGTCAAAGCCACCAATCAGGCCGGGGTCAAGGTCATCGCGCGCGTCGACTTCGAGCCGATGTGGGCACGCAAAGACGGCGCGCACAACGGTCCGCCTGACAACTACCAGGACTACGCCGACTTCGTCTCGGCGCTGGTCAGCCGCTACAAGACCGGCTCGCCCTACGGCCAGGTGAGCGCCATCGAGGTCTGGAACGAGCCGAACATCGACCGCGAGTGGGGCAACGCTCCGATCAATCCGCAGCAGGCGGCCGACTATGTCCGACTGCTCAGTGGGGCCTACCAGGCGGCCAAGGCGGCCGACCCCAACGTGATCGTGGTCACCGCCGGACTTTCGCCAACCGGTGTCACCAACGGCCAGTCGGCCGACGACGTGACCTATCTGCAGTGGCTGTACGACGCCGGGCTGCGCGGCGGAGTCAACTACGACGCGCTGGGCGCGCACGGCAACACGCAGGCGCCATGCGTCTCGTGCGATCTGAATTCGCTGCCCGCTTTCGGTCACCCGAGCTTCTACTTCCGACGCGTGGAACAGCTGCGCGAGGTCCAGGTGCGCAACGGCGACGCCAACCGCCAGGTATGGCTGCTGGAGTTCGGTTGGACGTCCGACCAGGTGCATCCGGCGTACTCCTGGTTCGCCGTGAGCGAGGACCAGAAGGCGCAGAATATCCTCGAGGCGTTCCAGTACGCCCGCGCCAACTGGAGTCCGTGGATCGGCGTGATGACGCTGTGGACGATGGCCGATCCGAGCTGGTCCAAGGACCGCGAAGAGTACTGGTGGGCCATCACCAACAGCGACGGCTCGGCGCGCGCGGCCTACAACGCGGTCAAGACCGCTCGGCAAGGCAGCGCCCTGGGTTAGCCTCCCAGCCCAGGCCGCGGCCGAAGCCTCCTGGAGGGCCGGTCTCCGATCGCGAGAAGTGCGGGGTCTCGCGGCCGGAATCGGCCCTCCAGGTTTTTCTTTCACGACGCGATGGGCGGCGGCGCGGACGTCAGGGTGCTGAACGACCGACGAGCGGCGGGTACGACCGACGGAAGTAGATCAACGGCTGGCTGCCCGGCGGCGCGGCCTGGCCGCCGATGACACGTCCCACCAGGATGAGGTGGTCGCCGCCATCGAACTCGCTGGCCAGGCAACATTCGGCGTAGGCCAGACTGTCCGCGTACAGCCAGGGAACGCCGTGGGGGCTCAGGCGCCAGGCCACCCCGCGCCAACGGTCGGCCGAACGACTGGCGAAGCGGTTGGACAGCTCGTCGCGACCGGCGCACAGGTAGTTGATCGCGAAGCGGCGGGTGTGGCGCAGCGC
>CBJLVJ010000548.1:0-3310 GCA_966426465.1 uncultured bacterium
AAACCGTGCGCCATGGCCAGATTCGAATTGAGCTCGATTGCGCGTTCGAGCAGTTATCGATCGCAGCTCAACTACTACCTGGGCGTGCTCGCCGCCGATCCGGCCTCGGCGGCCGGGTCATTCCGCGCCGCGGTTCAGCTCGACCCGAAGGGGCGCGCCGCGCAGGCCGCGCTGGACGAGCTGGTCGCGCTGCGCGACCCCTTCGCGCTTTCCTTTGCAGCCGGCGACACGCGCTTCGAGCAGAACCGCTACCGTGAAGCGCTGGCCGCATATTCGGCGGTTCTGGATCGAAATCCGTCGGACAGTCGGGCGCCCAGAGCCTATTACGGTCGCGGCGCGTCGCTGGTTCGGCTCGGCCAGGATCGCGCGGGCATCGTCGTCCTCGAGAGCATCGCCGATCGATTCCCGAACACGTCCGATGCCGCCGACGGCCTGTTCCGCGGCGGCCGCATCCGCGAGAGTCTGGCCGATCTGGACGGGGCCGCCGAGTCGTATCGGCGTGTCCTGGGCATGTCTGGCGCCGGCTCGCGCGCGCTGGACGCGCAGTTCCGCCTGGCCTTCGTGCAGTTCCGCCAGGGTCTGTTCGGACCTGCCATCGCGGGCTGGCGCGACCTGACCGGCAAAGTCACCGCCGCCGACGACCGCGCGCAGGCATTTTTCTGGCTGGGCAAGGGCCTGCACGCCGCAGGCGATGAAAGCGGTGCGCGCGCCGCCTGGTCCTCCGCCCGAGCGGCCGATCCACGCGGCTTCTATGGCTTACGCGCTGCTGACTGGCTGGCCGGCCAGACAGACCCACGGGCACAGGTCGATCAGACCCTGCCGATCGTGCAGGCGCACATGAACGACGACCCGCTGGCCAGCGTTGGCCAGTGGACAGCGTCGCGCGGCGATCTGGCCGCGGCCCGCTCGCGCCTGGACGGCGAGCCCGGGCTCGGGCTGGCCGATGCGCTGCTGGCCTTGGGCTTGCGTCAGCCCGCGATCTGGGAGCTCGGCGCGGTTGAGGCCCGCCTGAGCGACAACCTCGGCGCAGTCGCGCTGCTGGGTGGCTGGGAACAGCAGCGCGGTCTGTACAACACCGCCCTGGTGCTGGGTTTCGACCTGGCCGGGTCGGCCAACGCCTCATTGACCAGCGGACCCGCGCCCATCCGCCGGCTGGTGTATCCGCTGCCCAACCCGCTGGTGCTGGCCCAGGCCGCCCAGCAGCTGCAGGTCGACCCGCTGCTTTTCTCGGCCCTGATGCGCCAGGAGAGCAACCTCGATCAGGCGGTGGAAAGCTCGGCACAGGCGCGCGGCTTGAGTCAGATGATCGCCAGCACCGGCTACGACGCCGCGCGCGCGCTCGGCCAGTACGACTTCCACTCGACCGATCTGTACCAGCCGAAGACCAGCATCACCCTGGGCGCGTTCACCTTCGGCGAGCGCCTGACCCGCTATGACGACCAGATCTTCCCGGCTCTGGCCGCCTACAACGCCCCCCAGTTCGCCGTGGACGGCTGGCTGCTGTCGAGCGGTGACGCCGACATCGACACCTTCGCCGAAGCCATCCCCTTCACCGAGACATATCCCTACGTCCAGCGCATCTACGAGAACTACAAGCAGTACCTCGAGCTCTACGGCTCACCAGCGCAGTAGTCCCCCTCCCGAGCGCCCGATCGTCGAACCTGGCCGGGCCTCAGCGTCCGTGCGCCTGAGCCTCGCGCAGCGTCATGCACGTGCTGCCGGCGCGCGCGACCAGGCGCCCCTGGGCGTCGGTCACGTCGCATTCCACCAGGCCGACGGTGCGGCCGCGCTGCACCACGTGGCCCACAGCCGTGAGGCGGGTCTGCCACACCGGGCGCAGGAAGTTGATCTTGAGCTCGAGCGTGGTGAAGCTCTCCGCCTCGGCCAGGGTGCTGCCGTAGGCGAACCCCATGGCCGCGTCGGCCAGGTCGCACAGGATGCCGCCATGCAGCGTGCCCATCGGATTGGCGTGACGGTCGAGGTCGGTGTCCAGCTCGAACACGGCACGCCCGGGCTCGAGCGCCACGGGTCGGAAGCCGATCAACTGGGCGATGGGCGGCGGGGCGATGGCGCCCTCGAGCATGGCGCGGGCGCGCTCGGCCAGAGACAGATCGACGCCGTCGGACGGCCTGGCCACTGAGTTGCTCACGGAAACGCACTCTACCATCCTGGGTTTTTCTGCGCAACCCACCGTGCTAGACTGTCCGGCGCGCGTGCCCACCTATCCCGTGTTCGACCCCGCCGCCTGCTCGGTCGCTCGCACCGTCGACGTGCTCGGCGATACCTGGAGCCTGCTGGTCTTGCGTGAGCTGTTCCTCGGCGCCCACCGCTTCGACCAGATGCAGCAGCACCTCGGTATCGCCCGCAACGTGCTCGCCGCACGGCTCAAACGGCTGGTCGAGCACGGTCTGCTGGAGAAGCGCCTGTACCAGGCGCACCCACCGCGCTTCGAGTACCACCTCACTGACAAGGGCCTGGACCTGCAGCCGGTGCTGGTTGGGCTCATGCAGTGGGGCGACCGGTACCTGGCCGATCCGCCGGGTGGACCCCTCATCCTCGAGCACCGCGGGTGCGCTCAGCCGACGCGGCTGATGCCCGTCTGCGAGGTGTGTCGTGAGCCCATCAGCCCGCGCGACACGCGAGCACGCGCCCGCCAACCGGGCGACGCTCCCAGGAGTGTGGCAGCCAGCCGCTGACGCGGCCCAACCAGTCGTCTACCATCGGAGGCGTCGGCACTTACTCGAAGGCGATTGGGAGCAGCGCGATGGACAACCAGCTCTATGACTACTCGCCGATCGTTGACCGCCCCAGGCTCAGTTTGCCTGGCGGGGCGCGCCTGGCGTTCTGGATCGGCCTGAACATCGAGCACTACGCGGTTGACAGGCCCTCCACCAGCATCTTCCCGGGCACGGCCGCGCTGCAGCCCGATCCGCTCAACTATGGCTGGCGCGACTACGGACCGCGTGTCGGGATCTGGCGCATGATCGATACCCTGGACAAGTACGATCTGCGCGCCAGCGTGCTCCTGAACGCGGACGTGTGCGAGCGCTATCCGCGCATCATCGAAGAAGGCAGGAAGCGGCGCTGGGTGTGGCTGGCGCACGGCAAGAACAATTCGACATTCGAGGCCGGCATGTCGGCGGACGAGGAGCGGGCCTACCTGACCGACGTGGTGCGGACCATCGAGCAGGGCACCGGCGCGCGCCCTCGCGGCTGGCTGGGGCCGGCCCTGACCGAGACGTTCAAGACGCCCGAGCTGCTGGCCGAGCTCGGCCTGACGTACCTGTTGGACTGGTGCAGCGACGACCAG
>CBJLVJ010000549.1:0-3308 GCA_966426465.1 uncultured bacterium
CGCGCCGGGATGCGCGCATTCGATTGGTGCGCCCATGGTGTCGCCCAGGCGCTGCTTCAGCTCCTGCAGGCGCGGGTCGAACGCAAGCCGCTGGCCTGGGCTGCAGAACGGCGCTGGAGGCGCGGCCGAGGACTGATCGACCGCAGCGGCCGAGTGGCCAACGGGCCGACTCGTGGCGATGCGCTCGTTGATCCCCAGCACGGCGGCCACGGTCGTGATACCCGAGAGCTCCACGCCGAGTTTGTGGCTCGCCCAGAAGGCCGTGGCGACGCCGGCCGCCAGCACCATGAACAGGTACAGGAGCTCCGCGCTCCCCCAGGCGCGTTTTCGTGACACGTTGCGGTTCATGTAGGCCATCTGGGCGACGAAAGCCAAAAAGCAAGTTGCGGGCCAGCGTGAAAGCCAAAAAGAAACCGCCTGGCGGGGGAGGGAACCAGGCGGTTTCTAATCAGCACCGCCAGTGGGGGGAGGGGGCTGGCGGCCTTTGGGTACAGTATTGTGTGCTTGACGGGGCTGCACGAAGCGTGCCACGCAAAACCGCGACGCCGGCGGCCCACACGCTACAACCTGTAAGGCGCGTGGCACGTTCCAAACCCACTGTGTGCCATCCGACCGGAGGACCAATGGCAGAACCCGCTGACCCTGTCAGACTACTCGCGCGCGCATCGCTGCCGACCCGCTATGGCGATTTCGACATCACCGTGTTCGAAGTCGACAGTGCGCCGGGCGAAGTGGCGGCGCTCACCCGCGGACCGCTCGGCGACGAGCCGCCGCCGCTGGTGCGCCTGCACTCTGAGTGTCTGACTGGCGATGTCCTGGGCTCGCTGCGCTGCGACTGCGGCCAGCAGCTCGCGGCCGCCCTGGCGCTGATTGCCCACGAGCCCTCGGGCGTCCTGCTGTACCTGCCGCAGGAGGGGCGAGGCATCGGCCTGGCCAACAAGATTCGCGCCTACGCCCTGCAGGATCAGGGGCTGGACACGGTCGATGCGAACCTGGCCCTGGGCTTGCCCGTCGATGGCCGTGAGTACGTCTCGGCGGCGGAGATCCTGCGCCACCTCGGGCTGCGCCAGGTCCGACTGCTCACCAACAACCCGTTGAAAAGCGCCGCGCTCGAGCTCCACGGCATCCAGGTCGTCGAGCGCGTGCCGCTGAGCATCCCGCCGAACGCGGTGAACCGGCACTACCTGCGCACGAAAGCGGACCGCATGGGCCATCTACTCGCGTTCGAACGCCAGGCGTGACAGCCAGCGTCTGGTTCGCCTGCCCCCATCAGGTAGAGCTGCGCGACGAAGCCCTCCCCCCTGTCGGACCGCGCGACGTGCGCGTGGAGGCGGTGGCCTCGGCGATCAGCCACGGCACCGAAATGCTGGTGTTCCGCGGCCAGGTCCCTGGCGGGCTCGAGCTCGACCTGCCAACGCTCGACGGCTCGTTTGCATTCCCGATCAAGTACGGTTACGCCAGCGTCGGGCGAATCGTCGAGACCGGCTCGGAGGTGCTGGTTCCGGCTCCGGGCGAGCTGGTGTTCGTGCATCACCCGCACCAGGCGGCGTACGTCGTGCCGGCGGACATGGTCATTCGCCTGCCGGCCGGTACCGAGCCGCTGCGCGGCGTGTTCCTGGCCAACCTGGAGACCGCCACCAACGTGGTGCTGGATGCCGCGCCGCGCTTACGTGAACGCGTCGCGATCTTCGGGCAGGGCACGGTCGGGCTGCTGATCACGCAGCTGGTGCGCCGCACGGGCGCCGCGCACATTAGCGTGGTCGACCCCGTCGCGCGCCGCCGCCAGATTGCCCTGCGCGTGGGCGCCGACGTAGCCATGCCGTCGGGTAAGGCGCTCGACGGCGCCGAGCTCGACCTGGCCATCGAGGCCAGTGGCCACCCGGCGGCGCTCGACGAGGCGCTGCGGAGTGTCGCCTTCGGCGGGACGGTGGTCGTGTGTTCCTGGTCCGGCACCAAACCGGTGCCGATCATGCTCGGCGGTCCGTTCCACCGACGGCGGCTGCGCATCGTCAGCTCTCAGGTGTCGACGATCGACGCCTCGCTGCAGCCGCGCTGGTCACCTCAGCGTCGGCTAGAGGTCGCCCGCGACCTGCTGGCCGAGCTCGAGCTGGAGTCGCTGATCAGCCATCGGTTCCCCGTCGAAGCCGCGGCCGAGGCATATGCCCTGGTCGACGCTCACCCGGACGAAACCGTGCAGGTCGTGCTCACGTACGGGACGGCGTGAGCCGTCGACCCTGGTGGCTCGAGCCAAGCACCTCGCGCAGCTGATCGAAGAACAGCGCCGCCACCTGGTCCCAGGTGGGCCGGCCAAGCGCGCGCTGGCGTGCCGCGGCGCCGAGCCGCTCGCGCAGGGTGGGCTCGTCCGCCAGCCGGCGCAGCGCAGCGGTCAGGCCAGCCAGGTCGCCGGGCTGGACGAGCAAGCCCTCGCGCTCGTGGTCGGCCAGATAGGGCAGGTTGCCAGCCCGCCAGCCGACCACCGGCAGACCATATGCCATCGCCTCGCCGTAGACGGTCCCGTACGGCTCTTTCAGGCTGGGCAGCACGAACGCGTCCGAGGCCGCATACATCGCCGCGACCTGGCTCACGCTCAGCGGCCCGTGGACGACCACCCGCCCTGCGAGATCGGGCTGCACCAGGCGCAGGTTGATGCGTTCGCCGTAGGCGGGCTCGGCGGCGGTGTCGCCGACCAGGTGCAGCGTGGCCGCGTCGAGCTCCAGGGCGCCGAACGCCTCGAGCAGCGTCAGGATGCCTTTGCGCGCGACCCAGTTGCCGACGCACAGGAAGGCGGCGCGCCGACCGCGACGCAGGTCTCCGGGGGGTGCTCCAGCGGCGCTGGCGACGTCGCGCCCGGGCGGCACGACGCGGATGCGCTGAGCCGGCTCCCCAAGGCGTCGGAACTCTTCGGCGAGCGAGTCGCTGGCCAGCAGCAGGCGAGCCGCGTGGCGGTACGCCAGGCGGTCGAGCACAGCCTGGACACGGCTGCGCAGCCGGCCATGGTCGATGCCGCCGGGCGGCTGGTGCAGCATGCCGACGAGCGGCATCGCTGGCGGCCTGACGATCAGCGCAGGTCCGAGGAACGCGGCCGCGATGCTGTCGATGACCAGCACGTCGGGCGCGTGGCGCGCGGCGGCGGCGAGCACTCGCGGAGCATCGACGATGGCCAGTGGAAATGGTCGATCTGGGAACGAGACAAACTCCAGGCGCGCGCCGTGCGCAGGCGCCAGCTCGGCCATGCGACGGTGGAACAGGTACCCGCCGGTCAGCCGGCCCGGATCGCCCAGGGTGATCAGGACTGCTCGCAGCCATGC
>CBJLVJ010000550.1:0-3307 GCA_966426465.1 uncultured bacterium
CAGCCTGCGTCGGCCGTGCCGCGCAACACAAGCTGGTTGTTCTTCAGCTCAACCGTCAGATCCTTCAGACGTGCAGTCCCGACGCTCGTCTGGACGAGCGGCTGGCTGGCAGCCCACGCATTCGCCTCGCGTGTGAGCGTGGGCTCGTCGATCTGGAAGCTCCATTCCTGACCCGCTGGACCCGTTGCCGCGCTGACGATCTGCGGCGTGGCGACGGGTGGCGCTGAAGGTCGTGGAAGGCTGAATGGGAGGGGGTGGCTCACCGCTCCTAGCGCCAGGAGTCCGAGCGCGCCGCGAGCAATGAGCCCGACGCCCCATCGTAACGTCTGCATCTCATGCCAACGTAAGCCCTTGTGTCTGGACCTTGCCCGGACATGCGTCGGATTCGCATGAATGCCGCCTGTCGTAGCGCATCCAGGTGGCATCCATGCGCGCTGCCAGCGAGTCCAACCGGTGACCGGCCGGGCGTCGCTAGTATCCCGGGGATGGGTCGGATACGCATGTGCTGTGGCCACTGACCGTTGAGGCTCGTGAGAGCACTGCACCATCTGGCAAGCTGACGGCGCAGGAGATCAAGCAGCTCACCTGGTGGGCGATCGCCTACCACGCGGAAGCCGCCTACGGCGCGGAAGACGGCAAGAAGTGGGCGTTCGCGCGCTACCTGTGCATGACGCGGCGGATCAACGAGGATGAGCCGTCCGGTGAACGTCGAAGGTAGCGGGCGGAAGCGCGGCAGCGTTCACAGTCGCCGTGGCCACCCCGAACACTGCCAGAATCTCGTTCTGTTCCGGCAGGCGTATGTCGAGGCGGCGTTCGGTCCGGTCCGTCGCGGGTCCCACGGTTAGTCGGGTCGCGGGCGCAATGCTACGGGAATGAACAGGCATCGATTTGTAGATAAGCGCCTTCGGTGCGTGAGCTGCGGCGAGATCTTCATTCTGAGCGCAGGCGAACAGGAGCTGTATTCGCTCCGTGGGGTGTCGCTGCGCACTACGTTCTGCCCGGTGTGCGTGCGCCAGCGCGTGTACCGGTCGAGCCCGTGGTAACGGCACGGCTCCAGTCCTGGGCGTACCACAGCACGTCGGCGCGTGACCTGCGGTTTGACCTGCTGCGCGGTTTCGCCGTTGTGGCCATGGTGGTGGATCACCTGGCCGGGCCATCTCCGCTGTACGTGCTGACTGGCGGCAACCGCTTCTTCACTTCAGCCGCGGAGGCGTTCGTCCTGATCTCCGGAATCGTCACTGGTCAGGTGTACGGCCGGATGTCCAGGCGTGAGGACCTGGGCGCTACCTTGCTCCGTCTCCTCCGACGGGGCTGGAGCCTGTACCTGCTGACGCTGGGACTGACGATGATTGCGCGGTCGTTGGGTCTGGCGGAGTCCGGCGACAGTGACGGCGTGACGCAGCGGACGCCTGTCGGGCTGCTGTGGAGCATCGTGACATTGCACCAGACCGCATATCTGGTGGACGTTCCACTTCTGTATACACTGCTGCTGCTGAGCGCGCCCGTAGCGCTGTTGCTGATGCACCAGGGGCGAACCTGGGTTGTCGTGCTCGGGTCGCTGGCACTCTGGGGTGGCCAGCAGTTGTTCGCCGGAGCGCCTGACGTTCCGTGGCCGATCGCGGGCAACAACCTCTTCGAGTTCGGGGCGTGGCAGGTGCTGTTCTTCGCCGGGATGACACTGGGCTACCACCGCGAGTACCTCCAGACGCGCATTTCTCGTCAGCTGGAGCGGGGACTGCTGCTTGTCAGCGGCGTCGGGTTCGCGGCGCTTCTGCTGCTGTTCGGAGTTGTTCAGCTCTCTGCAAACGGCCCAGCCCTCGGGCCGACGCTGCAAGAGCACGGTTTTGCCAAAAGCGACCTTCAGATTGGACGACTGGTGGCATCGGGCATCGTGCTGGCATTCTTCTTTCTCCTCGCGACGCGATTCTGGCTCCCGCTGCGTGCATGCCTCGGGTGGCTGTTGCTGCCCCTGGGACAGAATGCGCTGTATGCGTACACCGCCCATACGGCGATGGCGCTGGTTGTCCACTCGCGCTTTTCAGTCGACGAATGGCCCTCGAGCGTCAATGCGCTGGCGCAGCTGGGCGGAGTGGCGCTGATCTGGGTCGCCATCCGGGTGCGGTTGTTGTTCCCGACGGGCGGGACGCGCCGCTGGTTGATGCTTGCTCCAGTGCCGCTCGCCGCGGTGCTGCTCCTGGTTCCGACTCAGTACCGTTTGTCCACAGGTCCGTCGCAGCCGGCCGTCGTGGCGGCGGCCTCGGACGATGCGGTTCGCCTGGCGCGCGTGTTCGGCACGCCGATCCCGCGGCAGCAGACTCCTTCCCGCGTGCCGGTTTCGCGTGAGTCCTTCAGTCCGCGCCAGTCGGGAATGTCGAGCGAAGCCATAACGCTGCCTCCTCCAATGGCCAAGCTCATCGGCGCGAGGATCCAGGGTAGCTTTCGTGAGTCGACATTCCACAGCGCCGCGCTCGACCGCCAGATGTCCTACTACATGTATCTGCCGCCGGATGTTGACCCGTCCGGCGCTCGGCGCTATCCGGTGCTGTACATGCTGCACGGCGGAAGTGGCAGCAAGGATGAATGGCCCGCCTATGGATTGATTGACGCGGTCGATCGCCTGATCGCCGCGGGCGAGATCAAGCCGATCATCGTGGTGCTACCCCAGGGTGATTCGGGTTACTGGGTCAACCAGGCGAACAACGGTCCACACTGGGGCGACTATGTTGCCCAGGACGTGGTCATGACTGTTGACCGCGCCGCGCCGACGCTCGCCGACCGTGACCATCGGGCGGTTGCCGGTCTGTCAATGGGCGGAGCTGGGGCGCTGCAGCTCGCGTTCAATCATCCCGACGTCTTTCGCGTGGTCGGCGCCCACAGTCCGTCGTTGCATCTCGACGATGGCACGTTCCCGATCCTTGGAAGCGGCGCGGCCTTCGCCGCCCGCGAGCCGCTGATGCTCGCCGCCGAAGCCGAGGGCATCGACCAGCTCGACATCTGGATCGACGCGGGCGATCAGGATCCCTGGCTCGAGCGAGACGAGATGCTGCACCAGGCGCTGGTGGAGCGAGGCATCGTGCATCAGTGGAGCGTGCTCACCGGTGGCCACGAAGGCCCGTACTGGCAGCGCAATCTGGAAACCTACCTGAAGGCCTACGACGCGGCGCTCACCGATCCCGCGGGGTGGCTGGCAGCCCGAGGCCAATAGCGGCGGAGAGCGCTACAACCAGCGGCGCACGCGGGAAGCGTAGTCGGTGAACGCCTGGGCGAAGCGTTCAGACAGGTAGCGCTCCTCACGCGCGACCACGCC
>CBJLVJ010000551.1:0-3301 GCA_966426465.1 uncultured bacterium
CCGAAACGGACCTTTCTGGGCCTGGTCGGACGCGCATGCCTGCCGCCGGAGTTCGCGGCGCAGATCGACGCGTACCGCTGCGAAGGATCGTCCTTCAAGATCAACCTGGCGCTCGGCGAGCTGCCGAGCTATGCGGCGCTGCCCGGCACGTGCCTGGGACCGCAGCACCGCGGCACCACCCACCTGTGCGCCAGCCTGGACGCCCTGGAGCAGGCCTGGGACGACGCGAAATACGGCGCCCCGTCGCGCGAGCCGCTGCTCGAAATCACCATTCCCACGGCGTACGACGCCTCGCTCGCGCCAGCCGGCAAGCACGTTATGTCAATCTTTGCCCAGTACGCGCCCTATCGGCTCAAGGACGCGGTCTGGGACGACGCCACCCGCGCGGCCTTCGTCGAACGCGCCATCGGGCTGCTGGAGCAGTACGCGCCGAACATTCGCGGGGCCATCGAGCACGTGCACGCGCTGTCGCCCCTGGACCTCGAGCGCGATTATGGCCTGACCGGCGGCAACATCTTTCACGGCGACCTGCGTCTGGACCAGCTGTTCGCGTTCCGACCGGTCGCCGGCTGGGCGCGTTATGCCACGCCCATCGCAGGCCTGTTCCTGTGCGGCTCCGGCACGCACCCGGGCGGCGGCGTCACCGGCGCGCCAGGCCACAACGCGGCGCGGCTGCTCCTGTCGCGGTACCCTGCCGGGCGATCCTATCGCCGCCGCTGACCACCCATGCGCTTCACCAGCGACCACGACCTGTTCCGCCACACCGTGCGGGAGTTCTTTGCCCGCGAGATCAATCCGCGCGTCGAGGAGTGGGAACAGGCGCACCAGTTTCCGGCCCACGACGTGCTGCCCCGGCTGGCCGAGCTGGGCCTGCTCGGCCTGGAGTACGACCCTGTCGACGGCGGGCAGGGGGCCGACCACTGGTACACGGTCATCTTCGGCGAGGAGCTTGGCCGCATTGCCTGCGGTGGTGTGCCGATGGCCATCGCCGTGCACACCGACATGGCCACCCCGTCGCTGGCGCGGTTCGGCTCGACCGAGCTGAAGCAGCGCTATCTCGCGCCGGCCTTGCGCGGAGAGATGGTGGCCGCGGTCGCCGTCACCGAGCCCGACGCCGGATCGGATGTATCGGCGATCAAGACGCGCGCGGTGCGCGATGGCGACGAGTGGGTGATCAACGGCAGCAAGCTGTACATCACCAACGGGGTTCAGGCCGACTGGCTGTGTTTGCTGGTGCGTACCGGTGACGAGGGTGGCTATCGAGGGATGTCGCAGGTGATCTTCCCGACCTCGACGCCGGGCTTCACCGTGAGTCGGGCGCTGAACAAGCTGGGCAACCATTCCTCGGACACGGCCGAGCTGTCGTTCACGGACGCGCGCGTGCCGCTGGCCAACACCGTCGGCGTCATTGGACGTGGTTTTCAGCAACAGATGCAGCAGTTCCAGAACGAACGACTGATCGCCAGCTATATGGCCGTTGGACAGTGCGCGTACGCGCTCGAGCGCACCGTCGACTACACCCGCCAGCGGCGGGCGTTCGGCAAACCGCTGGTGGAGCACCAGTGGGTGCAGTACCACCTCGCCGAGCTGTCGGCCGAAGTCGATTTGCTGCGCCAGTACAACTACGCCGCTGCCGAAGCGTACGTCGCCGGCCAGGACGCCACGCGCTTCGCCACGGTCGCCAAGCTGACGGCCGGCCGGCTGGTGCGCAAAGTTGCCGACACGTGCCTGCAGTTTCACGGCGGCATCGGCTACATGGACGAGACGTGGACCAGCCGCTTCTTCCGCGACAGCCGCCTGTTGTCGATCGGCGGCGGTGTGGACGAGGTGATGCTCTCCGTCCTCGCCCGCCTGGACGGTATCGTCGCCGACTGACCTCGCCCGGGCCTCCGACTGGGATCCCTCCGGGGAACCCACTTGACACTCCCCGGCATACTGGGAGCTTCAGCGAGGGGAGGACACATGGTCGCCGAAACGTCGACAAGCACCGCGACGCGCATCATCCGCAGCACCTATCCGGATGTAGAGATTCCAGACGTCACGCTGACCGAGCTTGTGCTTGGCGACGCCGCAAGGCGGGGCGACAAGCCGGCCATCATCGATGGCCCAAGCGGCCGCACGATGACCTACGCGCAGCTGGCAAGCGGCGTGCGTCGAGCAGCCGCGCGCCTCGCCGCGCACGGGCTCAACAAGGGCGATGTGCTGGGGATCTACTCGCCCAACGTGCCCGAATATGCCGTAGCTTTTCACGCTGTCGCCAGCCTGGGCGGCGTCACCACCACCGTCAATCCGCTGTACACGCCGCGCGAGCTTGCCCAGCAGTTGAACGACTCCGGGGCGAGCTACCTGCTCACGGTTCCTCCGTTCATGGACAACGCGCGCGAGGCCGCGCGCCAGGTGCCGACGCTGCGCGAGATCTTCGTGTTCGGGGAAGCGGACGGCGCGACGCCTTTTGCCAGCCTGCTCACCCACGGCGACGAGCCGCCCCGGGCGGCGATCGATCCGCGCACCGACCTGGTCGCGCTGCCGTACTCCAGCGGCACAACCGGCCTGCCGAAAGGGGTCATGCTCACCCACCACAACATCGTTTCCCAGCTGAGCATGGCGGGCGGTCGGCCGGACATCACGTTCCCGGGCGAGGCCGACACGTTGCTGGCGTTCCTGCCGTACTTCCACATCTACGGCATCGTCATGTTCCTGTCCTTCGGCCTGTGGCGCGGCGCGACGATCGTGTCCATGACCCGCTTCGACCTGGAGCAGTACCTGGAGCTCATCCAGCGCTACAGGGTGACGTACCTGCACCTGGTGCCGCCGGTGGTGATCGCCCTGGCCAAGCACCCGGTCGTCGACAGGTACGACCTGTCCAGCGCAAAGTGGGCGCTGTCGGCGGCTGCCCCACTCGGCGGTCCGGCCGCCGAGGCGTTTACCGCCCGGCTGGGGACCCGCCTGATCCAGGCCTATGGCATGACCGAGGTCTCGGGCGCCTCGCACGTCGGGTCGTGCGAGCCAGGCAAGCTCAAGCCGACCTCGGGTGGCACGGTGCTGCCGAATCTGGAGTGCGTGGTGGTCGATCCAGCCAGCGGCGAGGCGGTCGAGCGCGGCCAGCAAGGCGAGATCTGGGTGCGCGGACCGATCGTGATGCCGGGCTACCTCGGCCGGCCGGATGCCACGGCGGCGACCATCGACGCCGACGGCTGGCTTCACACTGGTGACGTGGGCTACGTCGACCAGGATGGCGACGTGTTCATCGTCGATCGCGGGAAGGAGCTCATCAAGTACAAGGGGCTGCAGGTTGCCCCCG
>CBJLVJ010000552.1:0-3289 GCA_966426465.1 uncultured bacterium
GCTGGTCTATCTCGGAATCTTCGCCGGCCCGGCCGCGTCCTGGGCCTCGACCTCCTGCAGGAAGACCTGGCGTATGGTTAGCCTGGAGAGATCCAGCCCACGCAGGTCGCCGCGCAACAGACGCAGCAGGTTGATCAGGTTGCCAGCGGCGCGTCCGGCGGCCGCCTCCCCAGGCATGCTTCTGATGTCGCGGAGCAACGACAGCAGCCGCTGCTCAGCGGCCTGTGCGTCACCGCAAACGGCGGTCAGGCGCTCCAACATTGGCACCGCCAGCAGCCGCTCCTGACTCCCTGAGGTAGTCCTTGGCCTGTGCCTTGATCAGGGTGTGGCGCACCAGTAACGTGGGTTGCCCGCGTGCCAGCTCGTCGGCGAGCTGCTCGATCAACCGGTCGGTCATGTACTCGAGCACCACCGATTGCAGGGTGAACGTACCGCCGACATCAGCCCGCTCGATGAGCGAGCGGCGCCGCAGAGCTTCAACCGCTTCGACGACCTCCTCTGGCCTGTCAGCCGGTCCCAGATCCGCCAGCAGCTCGGCAAAGGTGGCCGGCTCCCGATGCAGAGCCAGACACTGCAGGACGTCGAGTTCGAGCGCGGACAGCCGCTCGAGCTGTGTGGCGATCAGGCGGCGAATACCACCGAAGACGGTTCGGAACCCAATCTGACCCAGAAAAGCGCCGATTTCTCCGCCGAACACCTGGCGGATGCTCTCGCCGACCATCTTCAAGGCCAGGCCGTTGCCACCGTAGCGCGCGACCAGGCTCTCCCAGGCGGCATCGTCACCACGCAGGCCCTTCTCACGCAGCAATGCCTGGCCCTCGGCAATGCGCAGTCCGCCGAGCTCCAGGACCCGCGCAGCGGCCGGCTCGCTGCCTCCCACGCCGAGCTCTGGCGGCAATTCACGACTGGTCACGACCAGACAGCTCCGATGCTCCGCTTCGGCCAGCATCTCCAGGAGCCTGCCGTATCCAGCGTAGCCCGCTCGGTACTCACCCTGGGGCACGCCGGGCTGAAGTAACGTCTCGAGGTTGTCGAGCACCAGCAGACAGGGCTGCTTGCGCAGCAGATCGAGCAGGATGTTCATGCGCACTGACTCGGGCTCAGCCGGGACAAGCTGCTGATCGGAAAGGAAGCCGATCGCGCCAGCCAGCCAGTCGAGGAGCATCGGAGCGTTACGGACACTGCGCCAGTAGACACGTGTGAACGTGGGTGCGAGCTCGCGCGCCAGGCGCGCGGCGAGCGTCGTCTTGCCAATGCCGCCCAAGCCGAGCACGGCCACCACACGGCTGCGCTCTTCGACAACCCAGCGTCGCAGCCTGCCAAGCTCATGTGCACGGCCCAGGAAACCGACCGTGTCCGGGGCCTCGCCCCAGTCCTGGAGCCGCGGTTGGTCGATCGGCGCTTGCCCGGCTGGCACCGCGTCTCCTCGGCGCGCGAGCAGACCTGCGAACCAGGATGCGTCGAAGGGTGGTCGCAGTCGCGGCGCTTCGCTCAGCGCCGCCATCCACAACCCTTCGGCCTCGTCGACCTCACGGCCCGCTTCGAACGCACCTGCTTCGAAGAAGGTCGCGATCAGCCGCTGCAAGCTCGCCGCGGACGGGTAACTGGTGCCAGACTCTCAGCCCTGAATCGAACGTACGTGCGCGCCAAGGCGGTGCGCGATCTCCTCCTGACTCAGCTCGGTGCGGCCGCGAAACCCACCGCCCGCGATGTGGGCTGGTCAGGCGGGTGTCCGCGCCCCGAGCTGATCGAGTGGGACCAGGCCGACGCGTCCGGCGTACAGCGCCGCCTGGGTGCGGCTCTGCACCCCCAGCTTGTCCAGGATCCTGCTCACGTGGGTCTTGACCGTCTTCTCGGCAATCGCCAGGTCGCGGGCGATCTCTTTGTTGGCGTGCCCCAGCGCCAGCAACCGCAACACCTCGACCTCGCGCGCCGACAGCGAGCCGGGGCGCTCCCGTGCCACCAGTGCGCGCATCAGCCGTGTGGCGGCCTCCGGTGCGAGCTGCACCTGGCCCGTTGCCGCCGCTTTGAGCGCCTGCCGCAACTCGCCCGCGTGGGTCTGCTTGAGCAGGTAGCCGATGGCTCCCGCCCGCAACACGTTCAGCATCGACACGTCGTCCAGCATGCTCGTCAGGACGACCACCTGAGTGCTCGGAAGCTCCTCTCGGATAATGTGGGTGGCGGCGACCCCGTCGAGTCTGGGCATGGCCAGGTCCATGACGACGACGTCTGGGCGCAACCGATGAGCCAGGCACACGGCCTGGTGGCCGTCGGCGGCTTCCTCCACGACCTCGAGCTCCGGGTCGACCTCGAGGAATGCCCGCAATCCCTGCCGCACAACCGCGTGATCGTCGGCGATCAGGATGCGAATCGGCATCAAGCGCCACCCTCTCTCGGGATGCGTACCCGAATACACGTCCCGTGACCCTCAGCGCTGGTCACCTGTACGGTCCCACCGACGGCATGGGCTCGCTCCCGTATCGATCGGAGACCGAAATGGCCAGGCGTCGGCAGCGCGGGGTCGAAGCCCCGTCCGTCGTCAATGATCCGCAGCGTGAGGTCCAACGCGCCGACATCAAGCTCGACATCGACGTGCCTGGCACGCGCGTGGCGGGCCACGTTGGACAGCGCCTCGCGTGCGATCCGCACCAGCGCCTCACTGATCTCCGCGGGGACATCGTCAGGCTCGGCCGACAGCGCCAGGCGAACCTGGACCTGGTGCCGGCTCTCGTGGTCAGCGGCAAGCGCATTGAGCGCTTGAGTCAGCCCGCCTGGTCTCGGCTCGTCGGCCCACAGGTCGGTCAGGAGCGCACGAAGCTCGCCCTGAGCGTGACTCGCCAGCTGCAGGACGTGATCGAACAGGCGCTCGACGTGCTCTGGGTCGCGCAGGTCGGGTACGTCGAGCGCCCGGCCAGCGACCAGCCCGATCGCGTACAGGGTCTGGGCCACACTGTCGTGCAGCTCGCGTGCGATTCGCGCTCGCTCCTGGAGCACCGCCATGTCGACGATGACGGCAGATCCATGAGCGGAAGCGAGCGCTACGGGTGCAGGGGCGGGACGGTCCGCGTACGGGCGGCCCTGCGACGCGATCCGTCGCGCTGGTTCTCGGCTTCCGCTATGCGGAGGAACGTCGGCGCGGCGTTGAATGGCTGTGCTCGGCATAGGCATGGGCAGGAGCTCCTGATGAAAGTCTGCGCCGCCGCTGACCTGCTGCCATCACTCTGGCACCGTGCATTCGGTGTGCATGGGTTCGCTTCGGACTGCCTCAAGCGGTGGAGCGGCTAGCCGC
>CBJLVJ010000553.1:0-3284 GCA_966426465.1 uncultured bacterium
GATGTCATTCGGCTCGAGCAGCGGCCAGACGTCCGCGTGACGCACCTTCCAGCGCTCCAGCCCAGCCATCGCTTCTTGCTGCGTGGCGGCGCGAGCGATCTCGATCAACGGCGCCGTCGTGCGTCGACGACCCGTTGGGCCAACCTCCTTGCCTGGCGCCGGCCGCGGCACAACGCCACTGGCTGGATCCGCCTAGGGCATACCCGCCTCCGATTGATGTCCAGCCAGCTCCAGCAGCGGCTCGAGCGATCCCACCGCCTGGTCGATACCTTCTGACGGATCTCCGTTGCGCGCAAAGCGGCTGGGCACGGTGTCGATGGTGAACGCGGCCGGGTCACACTCCCCCACTTCGTCCCAGCCCAGCGGGGTCGACACCCGCGCGTCCGCGCTCGGGCGGATCGAGTACGCCGAAGCCACGGTGTGGTCTCTGGCATTCTGGTTGTAGTCCACGAACACTCCGTGCCGCTCTTCCTTCCACCACTTGCTGGTGGCGATCTTCGGCGCACGGCGTTCGACTTCGCGCGCCAGCGCCAGCGCCGCTCGCCGCACCTCGGGAAACGTCCAGCGTGGCTCGATCCGACAGTACACATGAAAGCCGCGCGAGCCCGACGTCTTCGGCCAGCCGACCAGCCCGAAGTCGTCGAGCACGCCTCTGGTGACCAGCGCGACTTCGCGGACGTGCGACCAGGGCACACCCCGCACGGGGTCCAGGTCGACGCGCAGCTCGTCCGGGTGTTCCAGGTCGTCGGCTCGGACGGGGTGCGGGTTCAGATCGATGCAGCCCAGATTGATGACCCACGCGAGCTGCGCCGCGTCGCGCACCACGACCTCGTCGGCGGTCCGCCCGGATGGATAGCTCAGCTCGACCGTCTCGATCCACTCCGGACGCGACTCCGGTGCGCGTTTTTGAAAGAAGGGCTCACCCTCGGCGCCGTTGACGAAGCGCTTCATCGCCATCGGGCGACCGTCCACGCCGCGAATCGCGCCGTCCGCCACGGACAGGTAGTAGTGCACCAGGTCCAGCTTGGTGTGGCCGGTGCGCGGAAAGAACACCTTGTCGGGATTGGTGATAACGACCTCGCGGCCGTCGATCTCGAGGCCGAGCGTCTTGCGTGCCACCGCCGTGCAGCCGGAGGCTAGCGCAGATAGCGCAGCGCGACCGCGGCGTACATCGCCGCGCCAGTCACCAGCGCGTCTTCGTTCAGCAGGTAGCGGTTGGAATGCGCGTTGGGCGCCTCGCCCTCGGCGAACCCGGCCGGCCGGGTGCCGAGCGTGGCCATGGCGCCTGGTATCTGCTCCAGCACGTACGAGAAGTCCTCACCAGCCATCTGGGGCGATGGTTGCTCGAGACAGTGCTCGTTGCCGAGCAGTTCGCGGCCCACATCGATGACCAACCGCGCGAACTCGGCATCGTTGACGGTCACCGGATAGCCCGGATCCACACGAACTTCGGCGTCCAGGCCATGCGCGCTGGCTACGCCGTGCGCGACGCGGTGCAGACTGTCGATGACCCTGGAGCGTGTGGCAGGCGACAGGGTGCGCACCGTGCCCTCCAGCGTTGCGACTTCGGGAATGATGTTGGCGGCGCTGCCCGCCTGAATCTTGCCCACCGTGACCACGCCGGGCGCGAAGATGTCCAGCGAGCGCGTCACCACCGTCTGCATGGCCATGACCACCTCACACGCCACCGGCACAGGGTCGGCCGCCATGTGCGGAGCAGAGGCATGGCCGCCCCGACCGTGCACGACGATGGTGAAGTTGTCCGTGGAGGCCAGCACTGGCCCGGGCCGCGTCAGGACGGTGCCGCTCGCCCAGCGCGGAGCCGCGTGCAGCGCGAACGCAGCGCTCGGCGCCTCGCCGCCCGCCGACGGCTCGAGCAGGCCCTCGTCCAGCATGACCTGCGCGCCACCAAAACCCTCCTCGCCAGGCTGGAACATGAAACGCACCGTGCCGCGCAAGTCGGCCTGGTGTCGGGCCAGGATGCGGGCCGCGCCGACCAGCATGGCGGTATGCGCATCGTGGCCACAGGCGTGCATTCGACCGTCCAGCACGGACCTGAACGGCACGTCGGCATCCTCTTGTAACGGCAGCGCGTCCATGTCCGCGCGCAAGATGATCGTGCGACCGGCGCCACTACCACGCAGGTCGGCTTGCACCGACGTCGTGGCTCGACCCTGGCGGACCTCGAGCGGCAGACCGTGCAGCGCCTCCAGTACCCGCGCCTGCGTCCGCGGCAGGTCCAGGCCGAGCTCCGGTTCGCGATGGATCGACCTGCGCAGCGCGACCACTTCGGACCGCACAGCCTCGGCGTCACCAGTCAACTGCTGCATACCTACCCCTCCGGTTCGAGCGGGCGGAACGTGCCGTAGCGCTGGGCGAAGTAGAGCAGCGGCTCGCCGTCGAACGTCCGCGCCTCCTCGACCAGGCCGACCACGATGGCGTGATCGCCGCTGATGAAGATCTGGTTGGTCAGACACTCCACGTGCGCCAAGGCGTCCGGAATCAGTGGCACGTGCAGCGCCACGCCCTGCTCGAACGTCGTCTTGCCGGTCTTTTCAGGCCCTCTGGTGGCAAACAGGGCGGCCACGTCGGCCTGGTTCGTCCTCAGCAGACTCACCCCGAACGCGCGGCTCGACACCATCGACGTGTAACTGCCGGTGCTGTGCTGGATGGCAAACATGACCAGCGGCGGGTCGAACGACAGCGTCACGAACGACGACGCGGTCAGGCCCACCACCTGGTCGGTGGACCGATCATAGGCGGCCACGATCGACACCGCGCCAGCCGCCGAACGGCCGATCTGTTTGTAGACGTCGCCTGAGATGGGCAAGCAGCATCTATCGTAGTTGATCGGCCAGATAACTCCCCCTCCCCTCGGAGATCGAGGGGAGGGGGTTGGGGGGTGGGGAGTCGATCCCCGCCGGTAGCCCTAGCCTTGCACGAAGGCGAAGGTAAAGTCCGTGCCGCCTAGATCAGCTGGGCGGCACAGCCACTTCGGCTGATCTGGACAGTACTGGTTGAAGAAACGGCTCTCGTGCGACTGCGCGAGCAGATCGGCCGGCACGTTCTGATTCATGATGATCGCCTTCAGGTAGTCGGCGAGCAGCACGCTCTCGGTTCCCGTGCCCGCGATGAAGTGCATGATGCCGCGCTGGAAGCGCTGGTAGATGAAGCTGGAGTTGGCCGGGTCCGGCTGTGGGCCGGAGATCGGCGCACCCCAGATCGTCAGTCCACCGAAGGTGTTGAAGTGCTCGAGGAAACCAACCGGCTGACCGTTGGCGGTG
>CBJLVJ010000554.1:0-3281 GCA_966426465.1 uncultured bacterium
GCCTTGAGCTGGGTCACGACGCTGAGTTTGCCCATGTCGATGACGGCCACGGAATTGGCTCCGGTGACGGACATGAAGCCGGTGCTCCCATCGCGCGTGAAGCCGATGTTGGTGCCGCCCTGGCCGATGGTCAGCCGCGCGAGCTCCTTGTACGTCTTCGCGTCGAACACCGACGCGAACGTGTCACCCTCGTTGGCGACCAGCGAATAGCGCCCGTCCGGGGTCCAGGCATTGGTCACTGGCCCTTTGCCGGTCGGCATCGTGGTCAGCGTCGACAGGTCTTCGCTGCTCAGCACGGTATTGACGTTCATCTGGCTGGTCTGGACCCAGACCTCTTTGCCGTCGGGCGAGACGCGCAGCATAAACGGTTTGCTGCCGGCCGGGAAGCTGACCGTCTTGACCAGGTCCCACGTGCCGGTGTCGAACATCGACACGGTGTCCTGGTCACGCTCGGGCGTGTAGGCAAAACGCCCGTCGGGAGTGAAGTGCAGGTCGCACGGGAACTTGCCCGTCGGCACCTTGCGCGTGATCTGGCCCGACGCCACGTCCATCACGGCGATGAGGTTGTCGCCGGCGACGTTGATCGCTGCCGTTTTCCTGTCCGGCAGCAGCATGAGACTGTGGCCGGGTCCGTTACCGAGCTCCGGGATCGTCTTCGACACGGCCACCTGGCGCGGATCGATGGCGATGGCTTGCAGCTTGTTGTCAGGAAAGTCGTAGGTCCACACGAGCTGGCCGTCCCAGTACGACTGCTCATTGGAGAGCCAGCGCACTGAGGCGCCCAGTGGGCGCGTTTCGCGCGTCTGACGCGCGCCAGCGTCGATCAGCGTCACGTCCTTCGAGCCGACGTTGAAGACGTAGACGGTCTCACCGCTCCCGCTTGCCGCGGCTGCTGGCGTGGCCTGGCCCGCCGCTGGTTTGGGCGCGGCCTGGGTCGGCGCTGGCGCGCTCGTCGGCGGCGCGCTTGGGGCCGGCGTGGCGGTCGGCGCGACCGGCGCACAGGCCGCGACCAGCGCGGTCAGCGCCGCGCCACTCGCGCCCTTGAGGAGCGTCCGCCGACCGACGCTGTTGTCCAGCACCCAGCGACCACCGCCGAGGACGACCGGTGCGCCTGCCCCGGAACTCGGGGCGTAGTCGGCCGGACCTCAATGCGAAGGCGGATTGGCCGTCAGCAGCGGCTTGGTGATCTTGGCAGCCGCGCCAGTGACTCTAATCGTCCAGGGCGCCGACCGCCTCGAGCTGCTGGCCGAGGTCGGCAACGAGCTCCGCCTGGCTCTTGCCCGCGGCGGGCGCCAGGGTGATGAGCCACTCGGGCGAGCCGACGCGCTCGATCGTGGCGCGGAAGCCGTGTTTGGCGGCCTCCCACGGGATCGTGCTCAGCGCCGGCGCGTGGTCCGTCAGCACCTGAAGCGATTCACCCGTGGTCAGCTTCTTGAGCGCTTCGGACGCCTTCATCATGGGGTACGGGCAAATCTCGCCGCGCACATCCAGTTGTTTGCTCATACAGATCTCCGTTTACGCGATGCGTCGAATGATCTGGGTACCGATGCCCGCGCCGACGAGCAGCGCCAGGCCGAACACCCAGCCGCTCAGGCCAAGCGAGGGAATTGCCGAGAAGAACGCGCCGATGGTGCAGCCGATGCCGATGCCGGCGCCGTAGCCCATCAGCGAGCCGCCGGCGAACGACTGCACGTAGCGACGCTTCTGGCGCGGCATGCGGACTTTGAACTCGCGCGCCGCCAGCGCCGCGGCGAGCGCGCCGAACACGAGCCCCGCGTCCAGCAGCGTGGTGGCGTTGATCACGCCGGCCGAGCCGAGCGCCAGGTTGCAGCCTGCCAGGGCGTCTGCACCGAGTAGCGCTGGCGCGGCCAGGCCAACCAGCCCCGCCGCGCGGTCGGCCCACGCGGCAAGCTCGCCGGTGACGCCCAGGGGCGTGTCAACCAGAAACGCGGCCACGTTCAGGCCGGCCAGCGCGGCGACGGCCACGAGCGGCGGCCAGCCCCGGCCGAGCAGGCTGGACTGCATCGCCTACAGGTGCTGACGCAGGGTGGCAGGTGGCGGTGTGCGACGGGCCGACGAGGAGATGAACGGCGGCGCGCCTCCGTTGCCGCGCGTCTCCCACCACAACGATGCGAGGAATGCCGCGGCCAGCGCCAGCCAGGTCAGCACGAGCGCTCCGCCATAGCCGAGCGTCGTGGGTAACCAGCCGAGTGGCGCCGACTGGATGGTCCAGACATACCACGTGTTCCAGGTGTGCGCCGCCAGACTCAAGCCGAGCAAGATCCCGAACAGCGAGGCCCATGAGGCAAGATACCCCTCGCCAATGCGGTAGAGCGTCCCGGACACGCACCCGCCAGCGACCACCATGCCGATACCGAACAGCAGACCGCCCACCGCCAGGTTGAGGCCAAGCGGCACGACGTGGGCGCCTGCGGCGATCGCCCCGAAGCTCGGCTCTGGGACGGCGCGCGCCTCGATCAGCGCGAACACCGGCGCCATGATCGCCAGGCCGACCAGGATGGCCCGCATCATCGTGCCGTTGCGCATCAAAAACAGGTCGCGAAACGCCCCGGCGAAGCACAACCGGCCGCGCTGCAGCACAAGCCCGAGGCCCAGACCGAGCGTCCAGTAGATGGCCAGTCGCGCCTCGATGCGTTGGGCGAGCACGAGCACCGCCAGCCCAACGGCCAGAACGACGACGAGAAGGAGTGCGTGCCACGGCAGCTGGGCCGCCCGCGGACGCAAAAGCACGTTTGCAGAAGAAGCCATAAAAGTCGACTGAGGAAGTCAACAATAGTCGCTTTTTGGGCTTTAGGACAAGAATGCCGACGGCGCGACCGCCTCAGCGAAGCCCGCGGTCCTCTAAGAGCTGTATGTCATCCTGAGCTCGTGAAGGATCTATCCAGCGACTCCGATGCTCGCCACAGCGAGCTGGATAAGATCCTTCGGTCGCAGGCCCTGCGCGTAATCAGGGTCAGGCGGCGACCAGAAATTCAGAGCGGTGCAGGCGACGGGCGCGCAGATGGCTGCCCAGCGTGGCCACGTCGAGACCTAAAATGGCGGCCGTCAATCGACGGTAGGCCGCGCTGCGCGCCGGGTCGAGTCGCCGCGAAGGCGAACCCTCGCGCTCCAGACGATAGGTGCGCGGGAGACCCTCGGTCGATCGTCCCACGGTCGTGAGTTGAGACTTCTGCTGCATGGCCCAAGAGTGCGCCTGCGCGGCAAACCTGCAATCGTCCCCAGGAGGGGTCTTGGCCCTACCCAAAAGGCCAGGCTTTGCA
>CBJLVJ010000555.1:0-3280 GCA_966426465.1 uncultured bacterium
GGACGCGAGTGGCGTCGAGGCCGAGATCTTGCGGCTGGCCGACGAACTCAAGTTCCGGGTCGATACGCACACGCTCGAGTTCGCTGGACTGTGCGAGTCGTGCCAGGTGCGCGCCGGCTCTGTCAGGAACGCGCCAGCTGGGCGCGGCACGTCGGCGGCGCTCGCCTCAAAGTAGCCGCGCCGCTGGCGGCCAGACGGGCGCTGAGTTGACACGCCATCTCAGAAGTGTCATCCTTGGGCCTGATACGATATCTCGTCCACCACGGTGCGCCAGAGGCGGGCCTGGGTGAACCTCGGCATCGATCGACCTCGAAAGGATGGCTTCCGCGTATGCGATACAGGTTTGGCCTCGTCCTGGCACTGCTCACCAGCCTGGCGGTGCCGGGCAGGCCAGTGCTGGCACAGAGCGCTTGCCAGCTGACGGGTGGTTTTGCCCTGCTTCAATCCCAGATCCCGGATCGCGTTGGCACCTGCAGTGGACCCGAGGTCGATCGGCTCGAGCTGGGGGAGGCGACCCAGCCCACCACCAACGGGCGGCTGGTCTACCACACGGTGGACGGCGTAGTTTCGTTCAGCGATGGCACGCACACCTGGGTGCTGGACCCGAGCGGCCAGGTGCAGGTGCGCGACGTCAACGAGCGCTTTCCGTGGGAGTTCAACGGCGACGGCCTGCCACTGGTTGGCCAACCGGGCCCACAGATCAACGGCCCCTGCCCAACCTCGGCCGTTCGGGTGCTGGCGGTCGAGAACTTCTACGCCAGTCTGGTCAACCAGACTGGCGGGCAGTGCGTCCAGACGACGACCATTCTGTCCGATCCCGATGCCGATCCACACGAGTTTCAACCGACGGCCAGCGACGTGCGGTCGTATCAGGGCGCGCAACTGGTGGTCGAGGATGGGCTGGGCTACGACGACTTCTCGGACAAGATCATCTCCACGCTCTCCACGCAGCCGGCGCTGGTCAAGGCGGGCGATGTGGTAGGCCTGCAGGTGGGCGCCAATCCGCACGTCTGGTACAGCGCGGGCTACGTCGACCAGATCCGCGCCGCGATAGTGAGCAAGCTGAAGCAGCTCAACCCGCAGGCGGCTGGCTACTACGATGCGCAGTCTGCCGCGCTGGAGCAGGACTTCTCCACGTATCACAGCCTGATCAATCAGATTGCCTCGGAGTTCGCCAATACGCCGGTCGGCGCGACGGAGTCCATCTTCGTCGACATGGCGTACACGACCGGGCTGAACCTGATCACGCCGCCCGAGTTCATGAATGCACTGTCAGAAGGCAACGATCCGTCGGCGCGTGACGTGGCTACGTTCCAGAACCAGATCAACAACCACCAGATCAAGGTGCTCGTCTACAACACGCAGACGGTCACCAGCCTGACCGAGCAGCTCAAGGCGCTGGCGCAGCAGAACAACATCCCGATCGTGGGTGTGTCCGAGACAATGCCGCTGGGGGCGCAAACGTTCCAGGGCTGGCAGGCCAACGAGCTGCAGCTGCTGCTGCTGGCCTTGCAGAAGGCGGCCGGCACCAGTTGAGCATTCGCCAGGTGGACCGCGCGTCCTCGGCTTCCGACGGCATGACCGTGGGGTCCACTGCGGACTCCGCGGTCGTCGCCTATGACGATGCCTCAGTGGCCTTCGGTCGGCGCACCATCTGGAGCGGCGCGAACTTCGCCCTGAAAGCAGGTGAGTTCGTCGGCGTGATTGGTCCGAACGGCACCGGCAAGACCACCTTGCTGCGCGTGCTTCTCGGACAGGTGCCGCTTGCCAGCGGCCGCGTGCGGGTGCTCGGCAAAGCTCCGGGCCGCGGCAACCCCGCCATCGGCTACGTGCCCCAGCGGCGCAGTCTGGCATCCGAGCTGGCGGTACGCGGCTACGACCTGGTGCTGCTCGGTCTGATTGGCCACAAGTGGGGCTTTGGTCCGGCTTCAGCCGCTGAGCGACGAGCCGTCGACGAAGCAGTGGAGGCGGTCGGCGCCTCCGCCTACGCCGACCAACCCGTCGGCCTGCTCTCCGGTGGAGAGCAGCAGCGGCTGCTGATCGCCCAGGCGTTGCTGACCAATCCGCAGCTGCTGCTGCTCGACGAGCCGCTGGCCAGCCTGGACATCAAGAGCCAGCACGAGATCGTGCACCTGGTGGAGGACATTCGGCGCGAACGCCAGATGACGGTCATGCTGGTGGCGCATGACCTCAACTCGATGCTCGAGATGCTCGACGGCATCGTGTTCATTCTCGAGGGTCGGGTGATCGCTGGCAGCATCGACGAGGTGGTCCGCTCGGACGTGCTCAGCCAGCTGTACGACACGCCCGTCCATGTCCACGTGACCGCCGACGGGCACCGCTTCGTGGTGGGGGCATAGGGGCCCGGCCGAACATGTGGACACTGCCGTGAATCTGGGCGGCCGCGCCCCTATGCCAATCTGTCACACACGTTCGGCCGACTGCGTCTTGCGCCGAATAGCGGCTTGTCGGCCGAACGTGTAGGCATGCCAACCGAGTTCGCTGGTCCGAGCTGGAATCTGATCCAGGACGTGCGCGACATCTTCGCGTACGGCTTCATGCAGAACGCCTTGCTGGCGGGCACGATCGTGGCGATTATGGGCGCTGTGGTCGGCTACTTCGTGGTCGTGCGGCGCCTGGCGTTTGCCACCGAAGCGCTGTCGCATGGTGGCTTCGCTGGCGCGACCGGGGCCGTCGTCATCCACCAGGACCCATTTCTGGGCCTGCTCGTGTTCGTCAGTCTGGCTGGCGTGCTGATGGGCATTCTGGGCGACAAGCTGCGTGGCAGAGATGTCGCCATTGGCGCCACCCTCGCGTTTTCACTGGCGCTGGGCTCACTGTTCCTGACCGTCTCGACCAAACTTGCCGGTGAAGCGGTGAATATCCTGTTCGGCAACATCCTGGCGATCTCGCCGGCGGACGTGCGCTTCGTCATCGTCTTCGCGTGCGTCACGCTGGTAGCCGTGGGCGTCATGTATCGCCCGCTGTTGTTCGCCTCGGTTGACCCCGAGATCGCCGAAGCGCGCGGTCTGCCCGTGCGCGGCCTGGGCATCGCGTTCATGGTGCTGCTCGGGTTCGCGGTGGCAACTGCCGTACAGGTGGTGGGCGTGCTGCTGATCTTCGCGCTGCTGATCCTGCCCGCCGCGGCCGCGCAGCAATTCACGCCGCGACCGGCGCAGGCGATCCTGTACGCGGTCCTCATCGCGATTGGCTGTGTCTGGCTCGGGCTGGCGATCGGCTTTTATTCGCCGTATCCACCGAGCTTTTTCATCACCACGCT
>CBJLVJ010000556.1:0-3267 GCA_966426465.1 uncultured bacterium
GACGTGCCACCGATCACCGCCGCCGCGATCGCATCCAGCTCGTACCCCTGGCCGAGCGACGGCTGGGCCGAATTCAGACGCGCCGCGATCAGCACGCCGCCAAGCCCACTGAACACGCCCGCCAGGGAGTAGATGGCGATTTTCCACTTCGCGACGTTCACACCCGACAGCCGTGTCGCCTCTTCGTTGCTGCCCAGCGCGAAGGCGTACCTGCCCAGGACGGTCCGGCTCAGAATCAGGCCGGCTACGATTGCCGCGCCGAACAGCACGAACACCGCGTTGGGAATCTCGATCAATCCGCCGGTGAGCGAGCCCATCGCCAGGCGGTTGAACTCAGGCGTGTCGTTGAAGTAGATCGGCTTGAGTCCGGAGATCACCAGCGCCAGACCTTTGGCGATGTTCAACATGCCCAGCGTGGCAATGAAGGGTGGAATTCGCATCCTGGCGATGACCACGCCGTTGACCAGCCCGGCCAGGCCACCGGTTGCCAGCCCAGCCAGAATTCCGAGCGCCACGGGCAGGTGCCATACCGTCACGAACACGCCAGTCATGACCGCCGCCAGCGTCATCACGGTGCCCACCGACAGATCGATGCCGCCGGTGACGATGACGAAGGTCACCCCCAGCGCCAGCACGCCGTTGACCGACGTCGCCAGCAGGATGCCAACGATGTTGTCGAACTGCAGGAAGTTCGGTGAGGCCAGCGAAAACACCACGAACAGCGCGATCAATGCGCCAAACGCCAGCACCCGCTGGATGGCGTCCGAGCGCACCAGCGACCGTCGCTGGGCAACTGCCACGGCCATGGCCGACTCCGCCCCGCTCATAGCTGCGCCATGCGCTGGGTAGCGTAGTGCATCACCGCCTCCTGGGTCGCCTCGCCAGCTTTGAGCTCGCCCGTGATGCGCCCTTCGCACATCACCAGGATGCGGTGGCTCATGCGCAGCACCTCAGGCAGCTCGGACGAGATCATGATGATCGATTTACCCTGCGCGGCGAGTGTGTTGAGCAGGCGGTAGATCTCGCTCTTGGCGCCGACGTCGATGCCGCGCGTGGGCTCGTCGAAGATGAACACGCTGGCATCAGCCGTCAACCACTTGCCGAGGACCACCTTCTGCTGGTTGCCGCCTGACAGGTTCTTCACCTTCTGGTGAATGCTGGGCGTCTTGATCGCCAGTCCGCGAACGTGAGCCTCGGCCGTCGCGCGGGTCCGCGCCGGCTGTACCCAGCCCAGCGGTCCAACGTATTTTTCGAACGCGGCCAGCACGGTATTGGTCTCCACGTCAAGTCCGAGCGCCAGACCGTAGCGCTTGCGGTCTTCGGACAGATACGCAATGCCGTGGCGGACGGCGTCGCCCGGGCTACGTATTGCCAGCTTCTTACCGTGCAGCAGGACCTCACCGGAGTCGATCGGATCAGCCCCGAAGACTGCGCGCGCGATCTCTGTCCGACCTGCTCCGACCAGGCCGGCGAAGCCCAGAATTTCGCCGCGCCGCAGCTGAAAGCTCACATCTCGCACAAAGCGACCGCTGTTCAGGTGACGTACTTCGAGCACGATTTCGTCGCTCGGATGCAGCGGTACCTCCGGCGTGGCCTCGTAGATCGTGCGGCCGACCATCATCGAGATAATTCGCTCGATCGGGGTTTCGTCGGCGGCGACGGTGTCGACGTAGCGACCGTCTCGCATGACCGTCACACGGTCAGCGATCTGCTTCAGCTCCTCCAGCCGATGCGAGATGTGCACGACGCCCACACCCTGAGCGCGGAGCTGACGGATGATATCGAACAGGGCGTCGATTTCGGTATCGGTCAGTGCCGCCGTTGGCTCGTCCATGATCAGCACTTCGGTGTTCAGCGACAGCGCCCGCGCAATCTCCACCATCTGCTGGCTGGCAACAGTCAGATCCGTCACTCGCGCGCGTGCATCCAGGCGAATGTTGAGCCGATCCAGCAGAGCCTGTGTCTGCCGGTTCATCCGCTCGTCGTCGAGCATGAAGCCGAGCGGGCCGCTGCGCGGTTCGCGTCCGATGAAGATGTTCTGAGCCACCGTGAGGTGGCGCATCAAGCTGAGCTCCTGGTGGATGATGCTGATGCCCAGATCGCGCGCCGCGCGTGGCGTCGGAATGTCCACTTCGACGCCCTTGAACACGATGCGACCGGCATCTCTGGGATAGATGCCCGCGAGCACCTTCATCAGGGTCGATTTGCCGGCGCCATTTTCCCCGCACAGGGCGTGCACTTCGCCCGACCGCAGCTCGAAGCGACACTTGTCGAGCGCGTGCACGCCCGGGAAGGACTTGTCGATGCCTTCCATGCGCACCAGCTCGCTTGACGTGCTCACCGCGGCTGGCTAGCTTAGCGGGATCGCTAGCCAGGAGCAACGCATCGACACGGCCGCGATGGTCGACTCGCACGTCCACCTGTGGGACCCGAGGCGGTTCCGCATGCCATGGCTCGACGACATCGACGCGTTGCGCCGGCCCTTCGGCATGGAAACGTTCGTCCAACACACGCGCGGTCTGCCACTCGAGCAGCTCGTCTACGTACAGGTCGATACCACGCCGGCCTACGGCTGGCTGGAGGCGCGCTGGGCGGTGCAGCAGGACCCGCCACTCGCTGTAGTGGTCGCCTGGGCGCCGATCGACGACGGTCCGATTGTCGCTTCCTATCTAACTGCGCTCAAGGAGCTGGGGCCGCGCATCAAAGGCGTGCGGCGGTTGCTGCAGTCCGAGCCGGACCCCGACGTTCTGGTTGCGCCAGATCTGTTGCGAGGACTGCGCTTGCTAACGGAGTACGACCTGTCATTCGACATCTGCATTCGCCACCAGCAGCTCGCCCGCGCGATTGACATGGTCCGCGCGTGTCCCGAGACACAGTTCATACTCGACCACCTCGGCAAACCGGACGTCCGCGCCGGCCTCCTGGATCCCTGGCGCGATCAGCTGGCCGAGCTGGCGCAGCTGTCCAACGTCGTGTGCAAGGTGAGCGGAGTCGTCACCGAGGCCGACCACGATCGGTGGACGGTGGCGGACCTCGAGCCGTATGTGGCGCACGTGCTCCAGGTGTTCGGTGAAGACCGCGTGCTGTTCGGCGGCGACTGGCCGGTGGTCACGCTCGCCGCCGAGTACGGCAGGTGGGTCGCAACGCTCCAGCAGCTGACGTCAGCGCTCTCGCCAGCCGCCAAACGGAAGCTGTGGGCCGACAACGCGCGTCGTGTCTATCGACTTTAGCGATGCTGCGGCCAGTCCATGTCGAAGACGAGGTCCA
>CBJLVJ010000557.1:0-3265 GCA_966426465.1 uncultured bacterium
AGCCTGTTTGAGATCTCCCGTGTTTGAAGCACCGTCCGACAGCAGGATCACGCGTGGGTTGCTGGCGCCACGCACCAGTCCGGCCGCCACGCGCAGCGCCTGAGAGATGTCGGTGCTGGCCGGCTCGAGGGTGGCTGGATCCGGCAGTTGCGGCGGAACGTCGCTCGCAATCGGCGGCTGCACCACCATGACGTCGCCGGCGAAGGCAATCATGCCCACGCGGTCGGCGGCGCGGCGGCTGCGCAGCGCACGATCGATCCATGCCTGTGCATCGCGGAGCGCGGCTGGCGCCATGCTGGACGATTCGTCCACGGCGATGACCACCGACGCGGCATCATCTGGCACGCGGACGGTCGGCTGAGCCAGCGCCAGCGCGAATCCGCTGGCTGCCAACAGCCGCAGCGCGCCCGACACATCCCGGCGCCAGCCCCACAGCGACAGCACCCGCTCACGCGTGAGCACCACCGCCACGACCACCAGCGGCACCACCAGCAGGAAGACCGGATAGTCGAGCCGAATGGGCACTGCGGTTCAGCCCCGCCTCACGGCGACTGCCCATTCGAGCAGAAAAATGATCCCGGCGGCGGCCACCAACAGTGGCCACAGCTCAGCCAGGGCAGGCACCGACACAGCGCCGCCAGCGGCGGGCAGGTCCGCGATGGCGTGTGGCTGGATATTGCTCCTGGCGCCGAGCCCGGCGTGCAACACGTCAGTCCGGCCGGGCGTGAGCCAATCCACGACGTTTGCCATCAGCAGCGGAAACGCCGCCAGGTGCGGCAGGTTCGACTTGTTGGGATCGAACGCAAAAACCACGGTGCGCTGATCGCCGATCCGCCCGTGCACGATCAGCGGCGTGTCTTCCGCCGAAACCGAGGCGGCCGCCCAGGCGGGCGTCACCGCGCGCTGCACCTGCTGCACCACCAGCGGAGCGATATCGAGACCGAGCAGCAGTGGATCCCGCGGATCGAAGCTGACCGCCCGACGCGCGCGTGGCAGCGTATCCACTCGATTCAGAACCGAGTTTCCCTCCGGTGGATTGACCAGGATGAGCGCTGACCCGGTCGTGTTCACTGGCGACACATTGTCGAGCAGAACGACGTCGTCGGAGGCGAGGTCCGGCGGCGGGAAATCCTGGCGATGCAGGGTGCGCGTGGTGACGTTCGGCACGACCGAAAAAACGTGCTCCCACGTGGCCGGCGTGTCGGAGACAATGGCCACTCGGCGACCGGAGCGCGCGTAGCCAGCCACGTCCACCCGATCGTCGATCGCCAGCGCCTCACGGTCGGCGAGCACCACCGACACACGCTGTACGCCAGCCGGTACGCGGAACGTGGCGTCGGCATGACTGCTACCGTCCACCTGTACGGGCGAGCGATCGACGGCAAGTCCGTCAGCAAGAATGGTCATACTGGTAACCAGCGGCTTGGAACCGAAGTTGACCACGCGGGCGAATCCAGCCAGGTAGCCGTCGGTGCTTTCGGCCGGTCGTCGCAGCGCCACGTCGCTCACGGCGAGATTCTGCCCGCCCCCTCCGACAAGTTTGAAGGACACCGGAACCGCCTGCGCTGGCACCTCGAGCGGGGACGCGCCATCGGTGACCACGACAACCTGGCTGCCTGCACCACCTTCCGGCGCCGCCAGTCCGGCCGCGATGCGCACGGCCGATGCAAGATCGCCAGCGCCCGCTTCGGGCTGGAGCCCGTCGAGCGCGGCCGACACGCTGGCTGGCGAGCCATTGTCGACCAGCACCCGTGGAACCGCGCCGGCGGTCATCAGCCACACGCGCGTCACGGGTGACGCGCCCTTGACCAGGTCGATGACCTGCTGGCGCGCGGCGGCGAAGCGTGTCGGCTGGACGTCACGTGCGGCCATGCTGGCCGACCTGTCCAGCACCACGACCAGTCGCTGTCCACCACCGCCGGGCACGGCTGGCCGGGCCAGGGCAAGTCCCATCAGCAGCGCGACCAGCAACTGCAACGCGAGGATCAGGTCCCAGCGCGGCCTGCGCCAGGCGGCCTCCGCCTCGAGGTCGCGCGCCATGCGCTTCCAGAGGAGCAGGCTGGCCACCACGTGCGGCCGGTAGCGCGAGCGGATCAGATAGAGAACGAAAATTGCCGGTACGGCGAGCAGGAACCACAGGCCGACAGGCGCGAGCAGGCTCACGGTGTGTTGGTTGTGGACGTGGTGGTGTCTCCGGCGGACGTGAAGAACGCGCGCACGCTGTCGCGGTGCTCGGTTGGCTCGATGGTCTGTTCCGCCACATCCTGGACGGGTTCGCCCGGTTGGACCGTCTCTGACGGTCTGACGCCGTTCTGGCTGGTGTCGGAGATCTTGACCGTCGGCGCCTGCGGGTTCGGCTTGTTGCGGCCCTGGTCGTTGGCAAGCTGCGTGTCGACCGAGATGTCGACGGGCGGCACGTCCAGCCGGCTGGCCAGGTCTCCGAGTGGATCGCCACCCGCCTCCTGTCCGACGCTGGAGCGCCTGGCCTTGTTCGGGTCGCCTTCCGGACCGGGCAGCTGAATCGTGGAGCTCGCCCCTGGCACCAGACCCGGCTCTCTGGGCTGCTCGCCGGGAATGTTGGGAATGTAGCCCTGATCACTTTCGCCGATATCGCCGCCACCGCCGCCCGGCGGAACCTGCGACTGTTGTTGCAGCTGGTCCAGCTCCTGAGCCAACGCTTCCTGGGAGATAACGCCCTGCTTTGCGTCACCCACCGCCCTGGCCAGATTTTCGAGCGCGGTCCGCGTCTCCGAGTAGACCTGACGATTCAGCGCTCTGGCAACGCGCTCCTCCGCGACAGCCATCGGCGGGTCCAGCCTGGCGGAGTCAGCGGCGGCTCGAGCCATCGCACCGGCCAGCTCGCGCTTGGAGAGCCGCGAGAGCTGATCGGACTCCTGGGCGAGCGTGTTCAACTTCGACGCTGCGGCGTCGTAATTGCCTGCGCGCAGCGACTCGCCCACGTCCCGCGCAGCCGCTGTCGAGCGGAGCGCGTCGGCGAGCTTTTGCAGCGCCGTCTCAGCCGCGTGCGACTGAGCTGCCTGAGACTGCAGCTGTTCGAGCGTCTGCGCGGCTGACGCCGGATTGGACGACGGCTCGGCAGCGAGCGCCTGCGCTGCCGCATCAGCGGCGGCGTCGGTTGGCTGGTTTGCATCCGCCACCTCGGCCGGCGGCTGATCGGCCAATGGCGCACCGCTGGGGATGGCGAGCGGAACGAGCGGCGCCAGCGCTCCGCCGAGGGCCAGGCCCAGGACCGCGAAGCTGACCA
>CBJLVJ010000558.1:0-3262 GCA_966426465.1 uncultured bacterium
CATCGCCATTCTGCTCTCGTTTGCCGCGGTTGGGCTCGGCCTCGCCATCGGCTTCTTCCTGTCCCGAAACATCGCTCGCGGGGTCGGCCAGGTCGCCACCGCCGCCCGGGGACTGGCCCAGGGTGACCTCAACCAGCACATTGCCCTGGATTCACGAGATGAGATCGGTCAGATGGCTGGCTCCGTGCGCGACATGATCGCCTACCAGCAGCAGATGGCGCAGGTTGCCCACGCCATCGCGCGCGGCGACCTCAGCCAGAACGTCCAGCCCAAAGGCCCGGCTGACCAGCTTGGCACGGCCTTCCAGGAGATGATCGCCAACTTGCGCATGCTCGTCGGCCAGCTCGAAGACGCGGTGGAGCGCGCCAAGCAGCTCGCCGAAGTCGCCGAGGAACGCGAAGCGCGCATGCGCGCCGTCCTGGACAGTGTCGCAGACGCGATCGTGACCTTTGACGCGGACGGCGCGATCGAGACCCTGAATCCGGCCGCCGAGCGCACCTTTGGCTACCGCGCCGACGAGCTGGTGGGTAAGAACGCGCGCGTCCTGCTGGGCGAGGAGCACGACGGGGCGCTGATCGTCGGCGGACGTCACGAGCTGGCGGGTCGCCGCAAAGACGGCTCGCTGTTCCCGATGGACCTGGCGGTGAGCGAGATGCGCCTGGCTGGCAGGCGTCTGTCTATCGCCAGCGCGCGTGACATTACCGAGCGCAAGCAGGCGGACGCGAAATTCCGCGGCCTGCTCGAATCGGCGCCCGATGCGATCGTCACCGTCAATCGCGAAGGCCTGATTGCGCTCGTCAATACGCAGGCCGAGCGCCTCTTCGGCTACGACCGAACGGAGCTGCTCGGCCAGCCCATTGAGATGCTGCTGCCCGAGCGATCGCGCGCGGCGCTCGTGCGTCATCGTCCACGCTACTTGCGTTCAGCCAATGCACGGCCGATGGGCGGTGGTCTCGAGCTGCTCGCCGTTCGCAAGGACGGCAGCGCGTTCCCGGTCGAGATCAGTCTCAGTCCGCTCCAGTCGGAAGAGGGCGTCCTGACCACCAGCGTCATCCGTGACATCACCGACCGCAAACAAGCGGAGAGCGCGCAGCAGTTCCTCACGATAGCCAGCACCAGGCTGACCGGTTCACTCGACTACGAGACGACGCTCGCCCGCGTTGCGAAGCTGGCCGTGCCTTTTCTGGCGGACGGCTGCGTCGTCAAGGTGGCATCGGACGATGCCGACTCACCAGAAACACTCGCCGCCGCCGCAACGGCGGAGCCGGACGGCGCACAGCTGAGCGGCGTGCTGGGCGACCTGCCGGAGCAGGTGTTCAGGACCGGTGAATCGTACGTGTGCCTGGCCGACGCGGCACCAGATGAACCCGGAGCCGAGGCCCGGGCTCGCCTTCGCGAGGCCGGCATATCGGCAGTCATGCTCGTGCCGCTGGCCACCGGTGGGCGCCCGCTTGGCGTCATCTCGTTCGTCGCCGCGAAGCCTGGTCGGGACTATGGGCCCACTACGCTGAGACTGGCCGAAGAGCTAGCGCACAGGTGCGCGCTCGCGATCGAAAACGCACGTCTGTACCGTGAGGCGCAGCGGGCGATCGGTCTGCGCGACGATTTCTTCTCGGTCGCCTCACATGAGCTGAAGACGCCCGTGGCGGCCCTGCTGGCCTACACCCAGCTCATGCTGCGACGATCGGAGCGACAGGGTGGTCTGACCCGTGAACAGATCGACGAAGCCCTCGACGAGATCCACTGGCAATCGGACCGCATCGCGCGCCTGGTCGCGCAACTGCTCGACACGTCCCGTCTGGATGCTGGCAAGATGGCGGTCGACCCGGAGATGACCGACGTTGCGGCGCTCGTTCGCGCGGCGGTGTACGCCGCTCGAGCCGCCGGTCCGCGGCACACCATCGCCGTCCAGGCGCCGCAGAACTGCTGGGCGAGCGTCGACCCCGTGCGACTGGAGCAGGTGGTCACCAACCTCATCGACAACGCCACCAAGTACAGCCCGGACGGCGGACCGGTCGACGTGGAGCTCAGCTGTCCCGATCAGACCAGCATGCGGCTAAGCGTGCGCGACCATGGCATCGGCATCCCGCCCGAGCATCGGGCCCACGTCTTCGACCGGTTTTACCAGGCGCATGCCGGGCAGCACTTCGCCGGCGTGGCAGGCATGGGTCTCGGTCTGTACATCAGCCGCCGGATTGTGGAGATGCACGGCGGCACGATTCACGTGGATGCTCCAGCCGACGGGGGAACGCGGGTGACGGTCACGCTGCCCGTGTCGGCGAGCAGCAGTGGACAGCACCGTCGCAAGGGCGGCTTGACGCTGGTGCCATCCACAATCGCCGCCACCGGCCCGGCGTAAGCGGCTTCGGGGATACGTGTCCGGCCCCGCAACAGTGCGGGGTTTTACCGACGCTGAAGGGCTGATGCGCGCCTACTGTATGCGGCGGGAAGAGGCAACACACGTATGGTCAATCGCACCCGCTGGAACGGCACCGAAGCCGAGCTGCTTATCCTTGTAGATGTGCTGGGACGCCACTGCGCGTGCCAGGCTGTTCGCGCTGGCGAGCTGTGCCCACCGCATGGGATGCTCGCGAAGCAGCGTTCGGTCGACGGGCTCGTGTTCGGCCGCCGCATTGCCCAGCGCCTGATCGCGGAGGAGTTCGAGTCGACAGCACCCGCTAACTGTTGACACGACTGGGCCACCCGGGTGTAGCGTCGCCCGCGGGAGGTGCCCAGTGATCCCCGCATCATTCACCTACGCAGCTCCGCGCTCCCTGGCCGAAGCGCTCGACCTGCTTCGGACGTATGAGGACGCCAAAGTGCTGGCCGGTGGCCATAGCCTGCTGCCGCTGATGAAGCTTCGATTGGCCAGTCCACCCGTGCTGGTCGACATCAACCGCATTCCAGGTCTCGACTACATCCGCGAAGATCCTGAAATCGGTCGGCTGCGCGTCGGCGCGCTCGCCCGCCACATCGACTTCGAACGCTCCGATCTGATCCGCGAGCGGTATCCCCTCCTCTGGGAAACCGCGCGCGGTATCGGCGATCCACTCGTCCGTAACCGCGGCACCATGGCCGGCGCAGCCGCCCACGCCGATCCTGCCGCCGACTGGCCCGCCGCGCTGCTTGCCGCGACTGCCGAGGTCGTCGCCCAGGCACCGGGCGGGCAGCGCGTGATCCCCATTCGGGAGTTCTACATTGCCATTCTGACCACCTCGCTCAGGGCCGACGAGCTGGTGACCGAGATCCGAGTGCCGCTGCC
>CBJLVJ010000559.1:0-3259 GCA_966426465.1 uncultured bacterium
CCGCCCTGTTCCGAGTTGGACAGGAGGCGCTGCGAAACGTACGCAAACACGCCGGCGAAACCCGCGTGGACGTGAGCCTCACGCGGGACAGGGAGTATGTCCGCCTGGCTATCCAGGACTGGGGTCGCGGCTTCAGGCCGACCGCGGTCGTCGCCAACGGGCCGAGCGAGCGCGTGGGCCTGGCGGGTATGCAGGAGCGCATCGCTCTGCTGCGGGGTCGGTGCCTGGTGACGAGCCGTCCCGGCGGTGGCACGCGGGTCCGCGTCGACGTGCCGATCGCACTGGAAAATGGCTGTTTCAATGCCGCCTGAGGTGGCGCCGCCTCGGTCCATTTCGGCCAAGCGCGTGCTTATCGTCGACGACCACGACCTGGCGCGCGCAGGCCTGGCCAGCCTGCTGTCCACGGACCCGCGTCTGCACATCGTGGGCGAGGCGGCCACGGGTCGTGAAGCTCTGGCTATCTGTCGCCAGCTCCGCCCTGACCTGGTGCTGATGGATGTGCGCATACCGGACCTGGACGGCCTGGCAGCAACGCGCGCCATTAAACAGGAATGCCCGAGCACCAGCGTGATCATCGTCACCATGCACGAGAATGCCGATTATCTGGTCGAGGCGCTGCGCGCGGGCGCAGCCGGCTACGTGCTGAAAGGCGCCACCAAACAGGAGCTGCTGAGCACCGTCTCACGCGTTGTGTCCGGCGAGCCGGTCATCAACTCTGGCCTGACGGTCCAGCTGCTCAGGCGGCTCCTTCGCACCGACACTGTAGCGACCGCCGCAGCGCAGCTCACCGCCCGCGAGTACGACGTGTTGCGGCTGGTGGTGCACGGCCAGACCAATGGCGAGATCGCGCACGGCCTGCGCATCAGCCGAAGCACCGTCAAAGCGCACGTCGAGCACATTCTCGACAAGCTCGGCGTGTCCGACCGCACCCAGGCCGCCGTGCGCGCGGTCGAGCTCGGCCTGGTTGCCTCGGAACCCACGTAGCTCGCGCGACGCTAGTCGTTTCGGCCGGAGCGCAGGCGTTCGGCGGTCAGGGCCATCTCGAGCTCCTCACGAACGTTGGCTCGGAAGGCGCCCTCTGAGGCCTGCATGAGGGTGAACAGCACGTCCAGCTGGGACTGGCTCGGCGGGTGACTGAGCGACGGCCACACGATCGTGCCGTCATGCTGCAGTCGCATCCAGCCGCGCCGTTCGAGCGTTCGCGGTCCGCCGGGATCCTTATAGTGCGCCCCCGACAGGCGGTAGCCGAGCCGGTCGTGCTCCATCCAGCGGCACTGATAGAAGCTGCCGTCCGGCGCGATCCACGCCGCGGACGGCTCGGGCTCAGTCCGCACGGGAGGAAATTCGCGACCGAAGGCGAGCGCAGCAAGCTGCCAATCGTCGCCGAGTCGATCGCAGCGCGCCGGGTACTCCTTCACGATCGTGTGTTCCTGTGGCAGCACCATCTGCAGGCCACCAGGCTCCCAGTACATAACCCCCGGATTTTGTGCGTAGATAATCCCCAGGTGCGGGCCTTCGACGCGCGTGGGCTGGATCGGTGACCGGAAAGTGATCGCCACGACGCGGCAGTCGCGCGCCGTATCAGTCACGAAGGCAAGTGTGTGCAGTTGCCGATCCCAGCACCCCCCGCGCGCCAGGTCCACGTGTTGCAGTCGCCAGCCACACCGTCAGGGTCGGTCCGCCGGGTCCATCTGTCATCGGCCAGGCGGCCAGGACACCGACTGGCCAGGTGGCTAGTAGCCCGATTGGCGCTTTTTCTTGAGGCTGTACACATAGGCAAGCACCTCGGCGACCGCCTGGTACAGCTCCACCGGGATCTCGTCGCCGACCTGCACTGACTTGAACAGGCCGCGTGCCAGCGGCACGTTCTCGACCAGGGGCACGCCCGCTTCGCGCGCAACCTGCTTGATACGCTCGGCGATCAGGTCGGCCCCCATCGCAAGCACCTTCGGCGAAGCCATGCCGCGCTCGTACCTTAACGCTACGGCGATGTGGGTCGGGTTGGTCACGACCACGGTTGCATTCGGAACGTCCTGCAGTTGCCGACGCGCCTGGGCCATCTTCCGCTGCCGGCCGCGGATCTGGCTCCTGATCAGCGGGTCGCCTTCCTGCTGCTTGTATTCCTCTTTGACTTCTTGCTTCGTCATGCGCGCGCTGCGCGAGAACGTCCAGCGCTGGTAGGCGTAGTCAGCCACCGCCAGAACCAGCAGCACCTCGGCCGCGGGCAGGCCAATGTTGAGCACCGCTTCGCCCAGGAAGGCGGCCATCGCGCGCGGGTCGGTGCTGCCGTCGATCGTGGGCAGCCTGGAGGCGGTGTCCTGCAGGCCGCGCCAGGTCAACAGGCCGACCAGGCCGACCTTGGCCAGCGAGCGGCCCAGGCCAACAAGCGCCTGGAGCGAGAGCAGCCGCTTGAATCCGTTCAGCGGGTTGAGGTTGCTGAAGTGCAGCATCGACTTGAAGCTGAAGACGGTGCCTTGCGCGAAGCCGATGGCAATACCGAGGAGTGGCAGCGCCAACAGCAGTGGGCCGACGCTCAGCAGCCACGTCTCGCCTGCTCCGCCGAAGACCTGCTGCGCCCACAGCATGTCGACGTTTTGCGCGCGGCCGGTCGAGCTGAGGCTCGTGAGCGAGCCAGCCAGCAGCCCCTGGAGTCGCCCCGCGGTGTCCCGAGCGGTGATCTGGAGGATCAGGCAGCCGGCCAGCAGACCGATTGCGCCGCCGAGCTCAGGACTGCGCGCGGTGCGACCTTCGCCACGTAGCTGTTGCAGCCGCCGTGGCGTCGCCGCTTCGCTACGCTCGCCGCTCATCTGAGCACCGCGACCGACACGCCGATCATGCCGCTGAACAACGCGTGCATGCGCGGCAGCAGCAGCGGCATGGTCAAGGCCAGAGCACCGAGCGCCAGCGCGACCTTCAGCTGCAGGCCGATCTGGAAGATGCCGAACTGCGGCGCCACGCGCGCAAGCACGCCCAGCGCCACGTCGGCCAGCAGCAGCGCCACCATGACCGGGAAGACCAGCTCGAGCGCGACCACGAACGAGCTTGCCGCAATCTGGGCCAGCAGCTCAGGATTGATCCGGCTCAGGCTGAACGTGCCCAGCGGCACGACCACGAACAGCTGCACGAGCGCCTGGATGACCAGGTGGTGGGCGTTGGTTTGAAAAAACAGCAGAGCGCCAATGGCGCTGTAGAAGCGTTCGACCATCGCGCCCTGGGTGCCGAATGTCTGGTCGTACAGCGCGCCCATTGAGAAGCCGGC
>CBJLVJ010000560.1:0-3255 GCA_966426465.1 uncultured bacterium
GAACCCGGCGGCCGGTGCACCATCGACCAGGCGGTGGTCGTGGGTGAGGCTGAGCGTGAGCATGTGCCGAAGCGCGATCGCTCCGCGGTACTGCGCCGGCTTTTCAACGATCCGCCCAATACCGAGAATCGCCGCCTCGGGCGGATTGACGATGGGCGTGAATCCGTCGATTCCGAAGCGGCCAAGGTTGGTGATGGTGAAGGTGCTGCCAGTCACCTGTTCAGGCGAGAGTTGGCCCAGGCGCGCCCGCTCGGCCAGACCGCGCGTCTCGGCCGCGATGTCCGCCAGCGTCTTGCGGTCCGCGTCACGAATCACCGGCACGATCAGTCCGTCCTCGAGCGCGACCGCCAGTCCGATGTGGACCGCCGAGTGGACCCGCACCCGGTGGTCATCGTCCAGCGAAGCGTTCAGCCGTGGATGCTGCCGCAGGGCGCGCGCTACGGCGTGCACGATCAGATCCGTAATCGTCAACGCAAAATCACGCTGCAATCGCTCGCGCAGCCGCACCAGCTCGGTCGCGTCGAGCTCCGTCCACAACGTGAGCTGGGCCATGCTTTGCAGACTGCCCTGCATGTTGCGGGCGATCGCCCGCCTCATCGCGCTCATCGGTTCCACCGTATCGGCGACTGCGTCCGAGGCGGGGGCCGACGACACGGGCTCGAGCGGTAACGGCGCCGGCTGACGCTCGGCGTACGCGCGCACGTCCGCCTCGTCGATGCGCCCGCCGGGTCCCGAGCCACTTACCAGGTCCAGGTCGACGCCCAGGTCCCTGGCGAGCTTGCGCGCCACTGGCGTCACGGGCACGCGACGCGTGGCGCCAGGGGCGGCCACCGGTGGCGTGTGGTCGGACTGAAGCGAGCCTGCAGACTGCGACGGCGAGAGTTCGGAGGGCGCACCCACCAGGGCAAGCGGCGTGCGGACCGGGATCGTCGCACCCTCCGACACGAGCACACGCAGGAGCACTCCCCCGACCGGAGCCGCCACCGCCTGCGTCGTCTTGGCGGCTTCGATCTCGACGAGGTCCTCGTTCGCCTGCACGTGGTCGCCTTCACGTTTGAGCCAGCGGAGGACAGTCCCCTCCGGCATCCCCATCCCCCACTGAGGCAGGCGTACTTCCACGCTCATGGGCAGCTCGCTTGCAGGGCTGTCTACTCGAGTGTCCGACGCACGGCGGCGACGATCTTTTCGCGCGTCGGGTACATCTGCGGCTCGAGCGCCGGACTGTACGGGACGTGCACCGGTGGCGTGGTCACACGCTGGATGGGCGCCTTGAGACTCCAGAAGCCATCTTCGGCCACCAGGGCTGAGATCTCGCTCGCCGCGCTGCACGTGCGGTGCGCCGGATCCGCCACCACCAGTCGTCCGGTTCTCTCGACGGAGCTGAGAATCGTGGCCGTGTCCAGCGGCACCAGCGTGCGCGGATCCACCACCTCGACTGATACTCCACCGGCTTCGAGCTCGGCCGCAGCTGCCAGGGCGTGGAGCACGGTGCCGCCAATTGCCACCACGGTGACGTCCGTTCCTTGTCGCTTGATGTCTGCCTGGCCAATCGGCACCAGGTCATCACCGTTGTCGGGCACCGGCCCTTTGCTCGCCCACAATGTGCCATCCTCGAACGACAGCACCGGGTCGTCGTCACGGATAGCGCTCTTCAGCAGTCCTTTCATGTCGCCGGGAGTCGACGGCGCGATGATCTTGAAGCCTGGCATATTCATGAAGATGGGGTGCGGACGGTCCGAATGCTGCGCGGCGTTGTTGCCGCCGTAGAACATCGCCGCGCGGATGACCATCGGCACGCGCGCCTGACCACCGTACATGTACGTGGCCTTTGACACGATGCTGATCAACTGGTCCATCGCCACGTACAGGAAGCTGGCGATGGTCACGTCGACGATCGGTCGCGCGCCAACCATGGCGGCGCCGGCGGCGGCCCCGATGAAGCCGTTCTCCGACAGCGGCGTGTTGCGCACGCGTTTGGCGCCGAACTCCTCGAGGAACCCGGTCGTCGTGCCGAAGAACGACGTCTCGATGTCCTCCCCGATGATGAACACACGCTCGTCGCGCTGCATCTCTTCGCGTTGTGCTTCGTAGATTGCCTGCAAATAGGTGATCTCGCGCATGTGCGCTCCTCCCAGTGCCATGCCCTGGAGCCGTTGAACAAACCGATGCGTCAGTCGTTACTCCGTGGGCAGCTAACGTGCGGTGCCAGGAGCCCTCAGGTGGCGAAGTGCAAGACGGTCCACTACGCCGTCACCGGAATCCTGATCGGCGTCGAGTACATGCCCTCGAACGCCTCCTGTGGCTCCGGGTACTCGCTCTGGCGGGCGTACTCGAGCGCCTCGGCCACCTCTTGCCGCACCTGAGCAGCGATCGCGTCGGCATCGCTGGCGCTGACGACGCTCTGTTCGATGAGCTGGGCGCGGAACGTCGTCACCGGATCGCGTTTCTGCCACGCCGCAACCTCGTCGTCGGTGCGATACGGGGCGCCGCCGCCGAAGCCCTCGGCGTGCTCGCGGTAGCGGTAGGTCTTTGCCTCGACGAGCGACGGCCCGTTTCCCGATCTGGCGCGCTCGACGGCATGCTGCACCGCCTCGTACACGGCAACCGGGTCCTGTCCATCGACCGCCGCACCGGGCATGCCGTAGGCGGCGGCCCGGTCGGCGATGTCCTTGACAGCCACCGCGCGCGAAGCGGGCATCGATACGGCGTACCCGTTGTTTTCGCACACGAATACCGCCGGCAGGTTCCACACGGCGGCGAGATTCAGCGCCTCGTGAAAGGCGCCCTCGTTCGAGGCGCCGTCCCCGAAGAAGCACAGTGCCACACGATCCTGTCCGAGCACCTGCGCGCCCAGGGCGGCGCCGGCCGCGACGGGAAGTCCTGAGCCGACGATACTGGTCTCGCCCACGCTCCCGACGCTGAAGTCCGCCAGGTGCATCGAGCCACCCTTGCCCTGGTTGACGCCGGTTCGCTTGCCAAGTAGCTCGGCGAAGAGTCGCTTCAGGGCCGCGCCCTTGCCGATGGGGTGGCCGTGTGAGCGGTGGGTGCCGACCATGTAGTCGTCGGTGCGCAGCGCCATGCAGGCCCCGACCACGGTGGCCTCCTCGCCGATCGAGGTGTGGGCGGCTCCCGCGAGCTCGCCGCGGGCTGCGAGGTCGACCACCGTCTCTTCGAAAGAACGGATGCGCACCATGCGTCGATACATCTCGATCAGTTGCTCACTGGTCAGCTCCACCGCGTCCTCCTTCTCTCGGG
>CBJLVJ010000561.1:0-3252 GCA_966426465.1 uncultured bacterium
CGATGACCACCGCGACGGCCAGATCGACTACGTTGCCGCGAAGGATGAACTTGCGGAATCCCTGCACGCGAGACGTCCTCCTGTTGGTCGGCTGCCGCGCTGTCCCCGGCGCGTAGCAAGCCGATGGCGGCAGTGTACGCGCCCGGGGCGACCCCGATGCCGTCAGTCAGCGGCTCGGTGCTGCGTCCCTGGGTCGAGCAGCGGTCGATCGCGCGCACCGCTTGCCCGCGCTACGCAGGAGCGCCCACCCGCCACGTCCCACCGTGTTCCCGTGGCACCGTCAACGCGCAGGCATCTCAAACACGCCACGCTCTGGTCCCTGAAGCTACGGACATCTTCGTACCCGCGATCTTCAGCTACAGCCTTCGGCAAGCCCGGCCGATGCTTGGGAGGAAACCGAACTCGGGCACGGCTGCGCCCGTCCACTGGTACCGGAGGGGAATCGATGAAGCTAGAAACGTTTACTTATCGAGCCAATGCAAGCTGGTCTGTCGATGACTTTCCAGCCCTGGACTCAGACCAGACACTCGTGCTGGTGTTCGGCGCGCCCAGGTGGGGCGAGGTCAATGAGCCGCTGCTCCAGCTTGCCGCCGCCTACCCGAGCTCGCACATCGTGGGCTGCTCGACGGCGGGCGAGATCTTCGGCGACGAGCTCACCGACGAGTCCCTCTCGGTCGCCGTCGCCCAATTCGGCGCCGGCAGCCGCGTCGCCACAGCCAGCGCCGGCGTCGCCTCACAGGACGAGTCGTTCGCGGCCGGCGAATCGATCGCCCGCCAACTGGACGACCCAGCCCTGCGTGGCGTGCTGCTGTTGTCTGACGGCCTGAACGTCAACGGTAGCGAGCTCGTGCGCGGCATCAATTCGGTGCTGCACGAGCGCGTGGTGGTCACGGGCGGGCTGGCGGCGGACGGGCCCCGCTTTCAACGGACCTGGGTGATCTACAAAGGCCGCCCGCACACGAACCTCGTCTGCGCGGCGGGTCTGTATGGCGAGCGCCTCAGCATCGGCCACGGCTCCCGGGGTGGCTGGGACAACTTCGGGCCAGAGCGGCTCGTCACGCGCGCACACGCCAACGTCCTGTACGAGCTCGACGGTCGCCCGGCGCTCGAGCTGTACAAGGAGTATCTCGGCGATCTGGCCAGCGGCTTGCCCGCCACCGGTTTGCTCTTCCCGCTGGCTCTGCGCACCCATGCCGACGACGACAAGAGCCTCGTCCGTACGATTCTGGCTGTCGATGAAGCGACCCAGTCGATGACCTTCGCCGGTGACGTGCCCACCGGCAGCCTGGTGCGTCTGATGCGCGCCAACTTCGACCGACTGATCGACGGAGCGTCGGCGGCCGCGGCGCTGGCCGCGCGCCCCGACGAGGGCGAGACACTCGCAATCGCGATCAGCTGTGTCGGACGCCGACTGGTCCTGGGCGAGCGAGCCGAAGAGGAGATCGAGGCCACGCTCGAGGCGCTGCCGGCCGGCACACGCCAGGTGGGCTTCTATTCGTACGGCGAAATCTCGCCTTACGGCCAGGGTTCGTGCGACCTGCACAACCAGACCATGACCCTGACGACCATTCGCGAACTGCCGGCGGCAGCCTGAGCCTTCGTCCCGGCGTGACTGTCACAATGCACCGGCTGCTCCAGCGCCAGCTCAAGAAGAGCGGGCTCACCGACCTCGACGCCAGCCCTGCGCCGGCCGCGCTGCAACAGCTTCTTGTCCGCATCAGCCAGTCGTACGGCGAGGCGGACCAGGAGCGCTACGTGCTGGAGCGGTCGCTCAGCATCTCGTCGCGCGAGATGCAGGAGCTGTCGAGCCACTTGCGACAGGAGCGTGACCGGCTGACCGCGGTGCTCAACTCGTTGGAGCATGGCCTGTGCGCCCTCGGTCGACGCGGCGAGCTGCTGTTGATCAACCCCGAAGGAGAGCGCCTGCTGGGCTGGCGTGAATCGGAGCTCCTGGGCAAGGACCTGCTCGCACTGGTCGGCATTGCCGACTCGACCGAAGCGCCCTATCGGCACGACGATGCCGTCTTCTTCCGAAAGGATGGTGACGCGCTGCCGGTGTCGTTCTCACTGACGCCGCTGATCAGTGACGGCCAGTCGCTTGGCGCGGTGCTGGTGTTTCGGGACATCACCGAACGCAAACGGGCACTTCTGGCCCAGACGCAGCTCGTACGACGTGACTCGCTGCTGCGGCTGGCGCGTCGGTTCGCGGCGGAGTCGGACTCCGAGCGCTTGTTGACTGACCTGCTCGACGAGGCAGTGGCAGTCCTTGGCGGTGATGACGGGACCCTGAGCCGCTGGGATCCCATCGAGCACGTGCTGGTGCCGGTCCGCAACACCGTGCCGACCGCGTCGGAGTTCTCCGTCATCAAGTTTGGCGAGGGCGTCAGTGGCCGAGCGGCAGAGCTGCGCGCGCCCGTGGTCCTCAACGATTACCAGCGCGAAAGTGGCAACGAGACGCCAGCCGGCAGAGCTGGTGTGCGAGCGGCAACAGCGGTTCCCTTGCTGCACGAGGGTCGCTTGCTCGGCTCACTGTCGGTCAACACGTATGACCCGACGCGGCGCTTCACGAGCGACGACACGCGGGTACTCGAGCTGTTGGCCGGCATCGCTTCGGCCGCGCTGGCGAGCCTCGAGCGCACTGCTGAGCTGGCCAGGACCAACCTCGAGCTGAAGCAAGCCCGCGACGACGCACAATTCCGGGCGCTCCACGACAGCCTCACCGGGCTGCCGAATCGTACGTTGCTGCGGGACCGACTTCAGCAAGCGATCTTGCTGGCGCAACGCGACAAGGCTGCCCTGGCGCTGTTGATCATCGATCTGGACCGCTTCAAAGACGTGAACGACACGCTCGGGCACCAGTACGGTGACGAGCTGCTGCAGGTCGTCGCAGCACGCATCCAGGGCGTCCTGCGCGCTTCGGACACGGTGGCCCGCATGGGTGGCGACGAGTTCGCGATCATCCTGCCCGCCGTGCGCGACGAACAGGGCGCCACCCACATCGCCGAGCTGCTGGTCCGTACGCTCGAGCAGCCGCTGAGTCTCGGCGGCCAGTGGGTCTCGATCGGCGCGAGCGTCGGTGTAGCGCTCTGCCCCCAGCACGGCGATGACGCCAAAACGTTGCTGCGGCACGCCGATGTGGCCATGTATACCGCCAAGCGGTTGGGCGGCGGCCACGCCGTGTACCGATCGAACGACGACACCAATCTTCCGGATCGGCTGGCACTCATTGGCGATCTGCGGCGCGCGATCGAC
>CBJLVJ010000562.1:0-3252 GCA_966426465.1 uncultured bacterium
CGAGAAACCGAGTTCGCTGCGGCCGCCCACCTGCCAGAAACCTGTGATGCCCGGCAGGGTATCCAGGCGGGGGAGCTGCCACTCTTCATACTGGGCCACTTCGCGCGGTGTGGCGGGCCGCGGCCCGACCAGGCTCATGTCGCCCATGACCACATTCCACAGCTGCGGCAGCTCGTCGAGGCTCCAGCGGCGCATGAATGCGCCCACATGGGTTCGCCGCGGATCGTCGCGCATCTTGAAGATCGGGCCTTCGGCCTCGTTGTACTCCAGCAGCTGCGTGAGCTGCTGATCGGCGCCAGGCCGCATCGAGCGGAACTTCAGCATCCTGAACTCGCGCCCACCCCGACCCACACGCGTCTGGCGATAGAACGGCGAACAACCGCGGTCCTCGATCAAGATCAGCAAGGCCAGCGCGGCAAACAGCCACGACGAGAGCGCCAGCAACACGAGCGCGATCACCACGTCGAGCATGCGCTTGATGACGAAGTTCACGCCCTGGATGGCATGGTCCTTCATGCCCATCAGCGGGATGCCGCTGACCGTGTCGATGTCCAGCCGGCCCAGGCTCATCTCGTACAGGTCGGGTACCAGCCGGAACTGGACGCCGTGGCGCCGGCAGTGGTTGACGATGCGCATGATCGCTTCGTGGGAGGTGCTCGGCAGGGCGATCACCACCTGGGCGATCCGTTCCTGGTGGATCACGCGCTCGAGCTCGTCCGGCGTGCCCAGACGATGGAAGCGGCCGAAGTCGGTCTGGCCGTCGGTGGCCAGAAAGCCGGCGACCTCGTAGCCGAGGTGGGGTCGGCCGGCGAGGGCCTGCATGATCATGCGTCCGACCGTGTTGTCGCCGACGACCAGGGTGCGCGCCACGCCGATGCCGCGCTGGTGCAGCACACCCAGGATCCACAGCCAGTTCGCCCTGGCAAGGACGACCAGGAACGTCATCAGCGCCCAGGCGAAGATGAGCGTCAGGCGGGACTCGGCCCGGTAGCGAACGAACGTGGACGCCGCGAACAGCAGCATCACCGAGATTCCCGAGGCGGTAAAGATCCCGGACAGGTCATCCAGGGCGCTGGCCGCTCGCGGCAGGCGGTACAGGCCGCGCAGGCCCAGGATCGACGCGAACGCGAGCGACAGCGCGATCTGCAGCGGCAGGTACACGTCGTGTTCCACGTAGTTGCCCGGATCGAGCGCGAGCAGCAGGCCCTGGCGATAGCGGGCGTACCAGGCCAGATAGAACGCCAGGTTGACCATGGCGATGTCCAGCCCGACCAGGATGAGCCGATCGAGCAGTCGGGTCGGGGCGAAGGTGCGAACCGGTCGCCTGGCCATGACTTCGGCGCGGGGCGCCAGCCGCGTGGACAGTGGAATCGGTTCGAGGGAAGTGGGCTGGGAAGTCCGTGGTGAGGTCGCCACTAGCCGCTCACCGCGCGGACGTACGCGTTGACGGTCTGGTCGGTCATGGCGCGCCAACTGAAGCGACTGGCCTGAATGCGACCGGCGGCGCGCATTTCCGTTCGAAGCTGGGAGTCATCAAGGACGCGCTCCATCTCTTGCGCGATTCGTTCCGTATCCAGGGGCGGCACCAGGACGGCGGCTTTTCCGCCCACTTCGGGGAGAGACGCCGCGTTCGACGTGACGACCGGAGTACCGCACGCCATAGCCTCGAGCACGGGTAGACCGAAGCCTTCGTACAAACTCGGGAACGCGAATAACCGGGCGGCATTGTACCAGAGGGGTAATTCATCTTCCGGGACGTAGCCCAACCAGCGCACGTCATCGGCCAGGCGCAATTGACGCACTGTGTCGAAGATGGGACTGAAGCGCCAGCCCGTGCCGCCCGCGACATACAGCGGTGGCCTGGGCTGTCGCAGGCGCGCGTACGCCTGCAGCAGGCCGACCAGGTTCTTGCGGGGCTCGAGCGTGCCCAGGGCAAAGATAAAGCCCTCTGGCAGAGCGCGGGCCACGCGAAATGCTTCCACATCTCGCGCCGGCAGAGGTCGGAAGCGTTCTTCGGCCGCCGGGTACGTGACGTCCACGCGCTGCTCTGATACGCCCAGAACGCGCACGATATCACGGCGGGCGTGTTCAGAAATCGTGAGAACGCGCCGGGCGCGGCGAGCAGTGGCGCGCGTCGTGGCTGCCAGGTAGATGCGATTGGCGGGCTTGAAGGCGCGTGGGAAGCGCACAAAGCTGAGGTCGTAGACGGTCACCACGCCTGGGCCGGACCAGCCGACCGGCAGCGCGTAGGCCAGGCCGTGCAGCAGGTCGGGCTGTAGCGCGGCAAGCTTGCGGGGCAGCACGGTTTGCTCCCAGGCGATCCTGATCGGGGGGCGAACGGTGAGCTGTCCGCTCGGATGAAAGGCGAGACTTCCCCAGCCGTTGCGCTCGGGTGCGGCGGGCACGAACACGTCGAAAGCGTGCCCGCGCGGGTCGCGGCCCAGCTCGGCCAGCAGGTGGTAGATGACGCGGCTGATGCCGCCGCTGCGGTAGTTGTCGGCGAACGACAGCAGCTGGGCGTTGAGCGCAATCCGCAAGGGCGCCTTCGAGTCTACCGTGCCACTGCGATGGTTGCCGCAGGGTCGTTGCCATACGGCTCGTCAAGTTCCCAGTGTTGAAACAAACCCTCCAGGAGGAGATTGATCTCTACATGACAAAGGTGAGGGCTGGGACCTGAAATCAGCGTAGCGTGCGATGTTGAGGTGAAGCGCGGCGGAGAGGGGCGCCGAATTGGTACGCTCACGGGTTGTCGGAACGCTTCCCGGTGCGGCGGTCGCGAGGGGGTGACGCCGCGCTGTGGGTCGGCGGCGTGTTGCTCTTCCTCGCCCTGGCGGCGCTGGTTCTCGGTGGCTCGCGCGAGCCGGGCATGGTCATGCTCTGGCTCTGCATCGGAGCGACGGTGCTCGCCGCCGCGGGCACGCTGCTGTTGATCTGGGGCATCGGCTACCAGCGGCTGACGTACGCACTGACCGAGAATGCCCTGCGCATCGACTGGCTGGGCCGAACTGTGGTGGTGCCGTACCCGGCCATCCAGGGCATCTACACCGGCCAGCGGCTGTCGGGGCACTCCACGCCGAGCCTACCGCGCTGGCCTGGCATCAGCGTCGGCAGCGCGCGCGTGCGCGGCATGGGCCGCCTGCGGTTCTTCGCGACCTCGAGCGATCAGTCAGAGCTGACCTACATCACCGTCGAGCACGGCGGCGTGATCCTGTCGGCGCGGGACCCGCACGCGTTCCGCGCCGGGCTCATCGA
>CBJLVJ010000563.1:0-3226 GCA_966426465.1 uncultured bacterium
GCCTGCTGGACACCGTGAGTGGTGGCGTGGGCGGAGGCCGAAGCATGCTCAGTCCGGCTGCTCAGGAGCTCATCCACAAGTACGAGACCGTACGTGCCGGTCTCGATGAGCTCGTCGGCGAACGCTTTCGACAGACTTTTGCGAACGACACGGGCCGGTTGACGCGTCGCTGAGCAGCACCGGCACCACCTCGGCAGCCACGACGCCCGCGACGAGCAGGCCGTGCCCGGTCAACTCGAACACCAGGACCACCAGCGCGATGTAGTGGAGCGTGTCGCCGAAGCTGGAGAGCAGTTGGCCCAGCCACAGCGGAAAATAGGACGGGCTCGCGATCACGCGGGCGTATGTCTGACCAACACCAGCGAGTCGCGCCAGCGCTGCGGCTGGATCAGGTCCCACTCGGAGCTGGCCGCGTCGAGCTGGGCCAACAGAAGCAGGCTGATACAGGCGATCGCTAACCCGAGCGGAGCCAGCCAGCGAGATCCAAGGCGATCTGCGAACGACCCACTCAGCGGTGCAACGACGGCGACGGCGAGCGACATGGGCGTCAGCAGCAAACCTGACTGCAGCACACTCAGTCCGCGCAGCTCCTCCAGATAGAATGGCAGCAAGAAGCTGACCGCGAACAGGGCCAGCATGTCCAGCACCAGGCTGGCGAGGCCTGAAGCCAGCACCCGATTGCGCAGGAGCTTCACGTCGATGATCGGTGCTCCGGTGGCGCGGCAGCCGGTTGTTCACGTACAGGATTGACGATCACGGTTGCGTCTCCTCGCGAGTCAGGTCGAGTGGCAGGCACACCTTGACGGTGGTGCCCTTTCCGAGCACGCTCTCGAGCGTGATCGCCCCGCCATGTTCGGACGCGATCCACGCGGCGCCCGCCAGGCCAATCCCCGTTCCGGGGGAACTGCCGATGACGTTGGTGCAGCGGTAGCCTCGCTCGAAGATCCTATGGAGTTCGGCTGGTGGGATCCCCACGCCCTGGTCTGCCACATCGAGGACCGCCGACTCGCCGTCGCGTCGAACTGTCACGACCACACTGCGATCATCCGCGCTGTACTTCAGCGCGTTGTGCACGAGATTGACAATCAGGTGCTCGAGCTGTCGCTCATCCCAGAAGCCCACCAGCTCGGACACACTCGGTAGGAACCTGGTCCGCTTGTGACCGTTCGCCAGGTCATAGTGCTGGGTTGTCACCCGTCGGCTGAGCGCGACCAGGTCGACGCGGGCGCGCCGCAGCGGCCGAGTTTGTGAACGTGAAGGCACAACATCGGCCAATTCGAGCAGCAGGTATTCGACGCGCTTGGCTGCTGCCTCGATCTGCCGCAAACCGGCCGTGAGATCAGGCAGGTCGGGTTCGCCCCTCTCTGCCCTGCGGCGGAGCAGTTGAGCGTAGCCGCTGATGGTGCTCAGCGGAGTACGAACGTCGTGGAGCACCAGGTCGTGCAGCTCAACCGAAGCCCTTTCTCCAATTTCACTGGCGCCAGGCTCATCTCGGGCGTTGTCTGGACCATCTCCGGCAACCACGCGCATGCTCCTCATGCCAGATGCCAGGTGGACAGTACGCTCAGTGCGGAGCGGCCCAGAACCTCGTCGGTTGCCAGGCGCCTCAGCACGGCAATGCACTCCGTGGTTGGCCCGCTTCGTTCCAGGGACGTGAACGCAGAGTAACGCAGGTCAATTGGTTGCGTTACGTCCAGTGTCATGTCCCCGAGCGCAGCAGGCACGCCATCAAGGTCGACGAACTCGCCCAGCGCCACAGCGGACTCGAGTCGCAGCTGCGGAAAGCCTCCGTCCGAAAGGATGCGCAGCAACGCCTCGGCAACGAGCGGCCGGGTCGTCGCGGTGAGGCGCCCGTTTCTCAGCTGCTTCAGCACGTGGCTGCGCACCTGAACGGCCTCCCGACGATCGTTCAGGACACCGAGCAAGAACGGGACAACGCGGCAGTCGGTAAGGCGCTCGAGGTCCATCAGCACGTCGAGCCGCGCACCTGTTGAGGAGCCGCCTCGCGCTCGGAAGGCATGAATCAATCGATCGACTTCGTCCACGGCGTTATGCCGCCAGGGGTGGCCAGTCCTGGCCTTCGGCGTTCTCGCGAATGCGGCTGCGGAGGACCAGCAGGCGCGCGTACTGGCGGGTGCTGAACGGGAATGGCACCTCAGCGCGCGGGCGCCATCCGAACAGATACGGCCGATCGTGATCGCCGGCCCCTGAACCGTCAAGAGATTCCTGGATCGCACTCGAGTCGGGTGGCTGTGTTGGGTTCATACGTGCCAGTCTGGTCGTTTACGGACTGGTTGCCACTACTCCCGCACCGTCCTTTCGGGGTGCATGGGTTCGCCTCGGAGCGCATCATGCGCTCGACCCAGCGGGCGCCGATGCCGAGCCACGCGCGCCCACTCGAGAGCACGTCGAGGATCGTGCCTCCAGCGTCGGGAGATCGGGCGGGCCTCTGGTCGTGGATCTGGAAGAAGTGGTCCGTGGCGCTGATCTGGTGGAAGCCCACCTCGTCGGCGGCGGTTCCCTGGCTGTCCTGGTGATCCGCGAGGCGCCGGGTGTCCCATTGCTCGTACGTCGGCCACTGCACCTTCCGGGAACTACTCACGACGGCTTAAATACCCGTGAGGATCGATGCGCCGATTGTTTCCACCGGCATATCGACGTGTGTCAATATGACGGGGCGAAATGACTGTCTGCCCGCCGGTCTCGTCGGATGCCCTGACCGCAGTGCCTGTACTCGACTGCACGCCCCTGTTTTCAGGCGCCGCCCTCGATGAGCCAGGCGCCGCCCGGCTCGCGGCGCTGCTGCGCGTGCTCGCCGATTCAGCGCGGCTGCGCATTCTGAGCCTGCTCCAGGCCCGGCCCTCACACGAAGCGTGCGTCTGCCACGTCACTGACTTCCTCGGGCTCGGCCAGCCGACGGTGAGCCATCACCTGCGTGTCCTGTTCGACGCCGGCCTGGTCGAGCGGGAGCGCCGCGGCAACTGGGTTTACTATCGCGTGATCCCTGGCGCGCTGGACAGGTTGCGCGCAGCGCTGGGCGATGCGGATGCACCAGGCCAGAGCGCCAGCGCAGCAACGGCCTGCGCAACAGACTGCGACTGCCGATAAGGCGCACCAGCTGATGCACCTGATTGTGGTCGGGGGAAGCGACGCCGGCATCAGCGCGGGTCTGCGGGCGCGCGAGCTCAGTCCCGCGACCGAGGTGACTGTTGTCCTGGCCGACGCG
>CBJLVJ010000564.1:0-3213 GCA_966426465.1 uncultured bacterium
GTGTGGCGTATGAGATCCACGATGGTCTCGCTCAGGTCGCGGCCAGCGCCCACCAGCACCTCCAGACGTTCGCCGACCTGCACGTGCCCGAATCACAGTCCGAACGCGCCGACCTGGATCGCACCGTCGAGCTGGTCCAGCGCACCGTACGCGAGGCGCGCCGCCTGATCGCTGGCCTCCGCCCAACCGTGCTGGACGACTTCGGACTGACGACGGCGATTCGCCAGGAGGTGGAGGTCCTGGGGGGCGAGGGCTGGCAGGTCAGCTATGACGAGGACCTCGGCGACCAACGCCTGCCGTCCCAGATCGAGACGGCGCTGTACCGGGTCGCCCAGGAGGCACTGACCAACGTCCGCAAACACGCCGGGCGGGCGCGCGTCGCGGTGACCCTCGACCGCGACGACGGCAGCATTCGGCTCCAGGTGCGAGATTGGGGACGCGGCTTCGATGCAGCCAGCCGCACCGCGCGAGCGCGCCCCGGTGAGCGGGTTGGCTTGTTGAGCATGCAGGAGCGGGTCGCGCTGTTGCGAGGGCGCTGCACCGTCACCAGCCGCGCCGGCGAAGGCACACAGGTGGTTGCCGTGGTGCCGCTCGAGGAACCTGCCGGTGCTTGAGCCCGAAGACGGTTCGGCCGCGCGAGAGCAACCGCCCCGCCGGGTGATCATCGCCGACGATCACGAGCTCGCTCGGCTCGGCCTGCGCACCATGCTCAGTCCCGAACCTGACCTGGAAGTGGTCGGCGAGGCGGCCACGGGCAGGGAAGCGGTCGAGCTGACGCGCAAGCTCGAGCCTGACCTGGTGCTGATGGACATCCGCATGCCGGACCTGGACGGCCTGGCCGCGACGCGCGTCATCAAGGAGGCGCTGCCGCGCACGAGCATCCTTATTGTCACGCTGTCGGAGGACCCGGACTACCTGATGGAGGCCTTGCGCGTTGGCGCCGCCGGGTTCGTGCTCAAGGACGCGAGTCGACGCGAGGTCGTGCTGGCAGTCCGCCAGGTGCTCACCGGCGAGTCACCCCTGGACCCGAAGCTGTCGGCGCAGTTGATCCGTCGGTTGGCCGGGCAGACGCCGGCCAAAGAGCGCCCCGCGGCACGGGGTGATGACCTCACCCCGCGCGAGCTCGAGGTGCTGCGCCTGGTCGCCGAAGGCAAGACCAACGCCGAAATTGCGCAGAACCTGTTCGTCAGCGTTGGCACGGTCAAGGTGCACGTCGAGCGCATCATCGACAAACTCGGCGTCTCCGACCGCACCCAGGCCGCCGTCCGCGCTCTCGAGCTCGGCTATCTCAAAGCCGACACCTGACGGGCACGCTCAGCCGGTAGGCACACCGATGCGGCGATAGACCACCTGCCGCTCGGCGCCCACGGTCTCGTACCAGCGGACGACCTGCCCCGCCGAGCACAGGTGCTCGAGGGCGATCTCGAGCAGCTTCAGATCGATATTCTGGTAAGCCAGGGGCGGCCGCTCGCGGATGACGCGCGGCGTGAGCGCTTCCGTCTCGGACAGCGCGGCGAGCACGTCTGGCTGCATCTCGCATGGCAGCCGTTGGCGCGCCAGCCAGAGGACCACGCTCACGCCCGCGAAGACGAACAGAAACGGAGCGTAGCGAACGAAGGCCATCAGTGCGTCGTCGCCACCGCTCATGTGCCCCACTGTGTCGCCGTGCCCCTGAATGCCACATCTTACGTCGCACGATCGATGCCAGACGTGGCCACCTGGCATATGCCATCTGGCCATGGGCGCGCTCGCCAGATGGCCAGGCAAAAGTGGCCGCCCGGCAGACGCCACGCTCGACCCGGCCGCACGACCATCCCCCGTATAGCCCGCTTCGAGAGGGAGGTTGAGGATGTACCGCACGGCCGAGGGAGAAGACATTCTGGTCATCGATGACCATGTCCACTACTGGGACGGCAGCCCGGCCAACCAGAAGAACCGTTACGCCGAAGGCTGGGTCGAGTGCTTCTACAACTACCACAAGAACCTGAGCCCACCGGACTACGTCTGGCCGCTCGAGCAGTACCAGCGCTACTCCGAGCAGCAGATGATGAAGGACCTGTTCGAGGAGGGGTACGTCGACGTCGCCATCTTCCAGCCGACCTACCTGCGCGACTTCTTCACCAATGGCTGGAACACCACCGAGCAGAACGCTGTGCTCAAGGACAAGCACCCGGACAAGTTCATCCTGAACGGAGCCTGGGACCCACGCGACGGTGAAGCTGGGCTGCGACAGCTCGAAGAGGACGCCAGGCGCTTCAACCTGAAGGGCGTGAAGCTGTACACGGCGGAGTGGAAAGGCGACTCCCGGGGCTACAAGCTTGGCGATCCGCAGACGCTGCGCTACTTCGACAAGTGCGTCGAGCTCGGCATCAAAAATATCCACATTCACAAAGGTCCGACGATCTGGCCGTTCAACCGGGACGCCTTCGACGTGGCTGACGTGGATGAGGTGGCCACGATCTATCGTGACGCGGGGCTGCGCTTCATCGTCGAGCATTGCGGCATTCCTCGCATCGAGGATTTCTGCTGGATCGCCGCCCAGGAGCCCAACGTGTACGGCGGTCTGGCCGTGGTGATGCCCTTCATTCACGCCAGCCCACACTACTTCGGCGAGGTCATGGCCGAGCTGATGTGGTGGCTCGGACCCGACCGGCTGCTGTTCTCGTCGGACTACGCGTTGTGGAGTCCGAAGTGGATTGTCGACAAATTCATGGCCTGGGACTTCCCGGAGGACATCAAGCAGTCGCGCGGCTTGAGCATGACCCTCGAGGACAAGAAGAAGATCATGGGATTGAACGCGGCCAGGCTGTACGACGTGCCCGTTCCGACTGAGGCCGGCTTCCAGGTGGCGGTACCCGCGTGATCGAAGCGCCGACGGCCGTATCGGAGGCGACGGTCCTCGACGCGCTGCGTCGCGTGATCGATCCGGAGCTTGACGAGTCGCTGGTGGACCTGGGTTTCGTCGAGAGTGTGCGCGTGGACCAGGGTGAGGTGGACGTGGTGCTGCGCCTGCCCACCTTCTGGTGCGCGCCCAATTTCGCCTACCTGATGGCGAACGACGCTCGAGACGCGGTCCGCCACCAGCCCGGCGTCCGGCAGGCACGCATCGCCCTGAAAGACCACGCGTACTCCGACGAGATCAGCGCGGGCGTGTCGGCAGGCGCAAGCTTCGAGACGATCTTCGGCGGTCAGGCGGAAGGCGACGACGTCGAC
>CBJLVJ010000565.1:0-3213 GCA_966426465.1 uncultured bacterium
GTCCAGGGCGCGGAGCCCTGGGGAGCAAGTCCGCAGACTTGCGACTACACAAAAATCTCGTGACGAGCGCGCGAGTGCGAAAAAAACTCCCTGCGTAGGGATTTCTCTGTAGGGGAAAGACAGGTTTGACAGTAGCGCGGTCCGAGCCTCAGCATTGAAGGGCTACGAGCGTTCAATGGAAGGACTGAGCCTCTTTCTCGACGACCTCCGTCGCGGGCAGATCCGTCGAGCGCTGACCGAAAACCGCGTCTTCAGGGCGTGGTTCCGCACTGGGTACCCGTCCACCCCGCGCCAGCAGGCGCTGATCATGTTCAACAACGTGTTCCTGCACCTGCACCCGGTGCGGATACGTCGCGAGAGCCTGCGCATCACCTACACGTTCTGCCTGGGCGGGCTGTCGTTCTTCCTGTTCCTGCTGCTGACGGTCACCGGCGTGCTGCTGATGTTCTATTACCGCCCGGCCACCAGCGTCGCCTACCAGGACATGAAGGACCTGGACACGTTGATCAACTTCGGCCTGCTGCTCAGGAATATCCACCGCTACTCGGCCCACGCGATGGTCATCGTGGTCTTCCTGCACATGCTGCGCGTCTTCTACACCGGCGCCTACCGCCCGCCACGCGAGTTCAACTGGGCCATCGGCGCCGTGCTGTTGTTCTGTACGTTCTTCCTCAGCTTCACCGGCTACCTGCTGCCGTGGGATCAGCTGGGTATCTGGGCCGTCACCGTCGGCACCAACATGGCCGGCGCGACGCCCTTCGTCGGCGAACAAACCCGCTTCCTGCTGATTGGTGGTTATGAAATCAGCGACAACACCCTCGTCCGCTGGTACGTGCTGCATGTCATCGGCATGCCGCTGATCACCGCCGTGCTGATGGCCGTGCACTTCTGGCGCATCCGCAAGGACGGCGGCATTTCGGGACCCCTCTGATGGCCCTCGACAAGACCCCAGACATGGAGGGCCTGTCGCCCTCCGAACGCGCCGCACTGTCCAAGCAGCGCGCTGCCGCCGCGGGCATTGGCCTGCCGCCCAGCGCGGCCGGCGCCCAACCCGCTGCCGCCAGGGCCCCTGCTGCTGCCCAGGCACCCGCCCCAGCCGCGCCTGCTGCCGCGCCGGCCACGGCCGCAGTGGCCGAGCGTCCCGCCGGTGCCGGCGTACCCGCCAAGGTCGCCGCGGCGGCCGCCCAACGACGTGAGCAAGTCGCCGCCGTGGCCAAACGCGAGCCCGCACCTGGCGCTGCCGAACAATCGGAGCGGCTGGTCTACGTGTGGCCGCACCTGGTGACGATCGAATTCCTGGCGGCCGTGCTCATTCTGCTCAGCATGATTGTCGTGTCGATCATCCTGCAGTCACCGCTGGAGGCCCACGCCAACCCCGATCGCACACCGAACCCCTCGAAGGCGCCCTGGTACTTCCTGAACCTCCAGGAGCTGCTGCTGCACATGCACCCATCGCTGGCGGGTGTGCTCATCCCGGCCGGGGTGGTGTTCGGGGCGATCCCGCTGATCCCCTACTTCGATCGCAACACAGCCGACGTCGGGCGCTGGTTTGGCACCCCCAAGGCGAAAGCGATCTGCATCTTCACGACTGTCTATTCGACCATCGTATTGATCGCGCTGGTGATCTTTGACGAGCGTGTCGGCGTCAAGCCGCTGATGCAAAACCTGGCCGCGGCGCTCCCCGCGCCGATCCTGGCCGACGTGAACCCCTTTGGCATTGGCGCGCTGAGCCTGCCCAACGTGATCGTGCCGATGATCCTGATGAATTTCCCGATCCTGGTCCTGCTGATCCTGATCAGGGTCATCTACCGTCCGCAGGGTATGCGCGACTACATGTTCGCGCTGTTCACCGGGTTCGTCGTGGCGTATGTGGTGCTGACCATTGTCGGCTCGTTTTTCCGCGGCGAGCAGATGATCTTGATGTGGCCCTGGGATCCGCGGCAGGCACGCCTGGATTGAGGTGAGACGTGGCTAAAACTTCGCGCGAGCTGGGGCTGTTCGTCCCGCCTGAGAAGGAGCGTCAGCTTCGCGAGCTGGATGAGCTCGAAGTCGAGCAAAAGTCCCGCGTCCGGCGGCGAATGATGTTCCGCTGGATGGGTTGGGGCGCGGTCATGGTCCTGCTCGGGCAGTGGAGCATCGGCTTCCTCAGCTTTTTCACCCCCAAGCGACTGGGTGCGTTCGGCGGCAGCGTGGTGGCAGGCAACGTGACCGACTTCAAGGTCGGCGACGTCAAACAGATTCGCGACGGCAAGTTCTATCTGACGCGCGTGCCCGAGGGCTTCTTCGCGCTGTACTGGAAGTGCCCCCACCTGGGCTGCACCGTGCCCTGGGCGCCGCAGGATCCGGCCATGCCCGGCCCGCCGGACGGAGGCGATCAGGCCTTCACCGACAAGGGCCGCTTCAAGTGTCCGTGCCACGGCTCGATCTACAACCGCTACGGCCAGATCATCCAGGGCCCGGCGCCGCGACCGATGGACCGCTTCCCGATCAAGATCGACGGCAGCGGCAAGATCACGGTCGATACGGGTCCAGCCAAGGCGATCTCGCGCGCGGTGGCCGACGCGGCGGACGCGGTTCCACCGACTGCCTGAGGCATGGACGTCAACGTCCCGGCGCTGATCACCGCCTTCTTCCTGCTGCTCGTGCTCGGCGCGGTGCTGTGGTATGCCGCGCGCGTCGCGGTGCCGCTGCCCGAAGCGCCACCCGGCCCGCCGACGGGCGCGCTGGCCATGGAGCGCAAGATCATCGCCATCGTGGCCATGATCGCGGCGATGGCGCTGCTGTTCCTCGGCTACGGCTTCCGCGAGCCTGCCCGCCAGGTCTCGGCGCAAGAGCAGCAGCTCGACACCTCTATCGGCCGCGGCATCAATACCTTCACCACGTTGTGCTTCCCGTGCCATGGCGAGAAGGGCCAGGGCGCGGTCGTACCCGACGTAACGCCCGAGCGGCTGGCCCCGCCACTGAACCGGCCCGACCTGCGCCCGACCGATTCCGACGAGCGCACCAAGCGCTACGACTTCATCTTCAAGACGATTCAACGCGGCCGACCCGGCACGCCGATGCCGACGTGGGGGCAGATCGACGGCGGCTCGCTGCTGGACGAGCAGATCAACGAGCTGACGCTGATGATCCTGAATGGCGACCGCCAGGTGAATTTCGAAGGCAAGACGGCGACGCCCTGGGAGCACACCGCTGACCTGGTGAACGAACACG
>CBJLVJ010000566.1:0-3211 GCA_966426465.1 uncultured bacterium
GCGCAGGAGCAGCCGGCGCCGCGCCGACCGCCACGGGCTGCCTCGACTCGGCTGTGACCGCCGCCGACTCGCCCGCGGGCGCTGGCGCGCCCGGCTCGGGAAGCGCTTCGCCCGGCTGCGCGATCAGCGCGATGGGCTGTGTCACCGCGACCGTCGAGCCGGCCGGGAACAGAATGCGCGCCAGGACGCCGCCCGCCGGCGCCTCGACCAGGTTGGTCATTTTCTCAGTCTCGACTTCGAGCACGGGCTCGCCTTTCGAGACCGTGTCACCCTCCTGTTTCAGCCAGCGGCTGATGAGGCCCTCCTGCATGCTCAGGCCCCACTTGGGCATGACCAGCTCGGCCGGCATGAGACGTCAGACCGCGGCCGCGAGCTGTACCGTCGAGCGTGCCGCCCGGACCACCCGCTCGGGCGTCGGCACGTAGAAGTCTTCGAGGGCCGGGCTGAACGGCACGGGCGTGTGCGGCGCCGTCACCAATCTGACCGGCGCGTTCAGGTACTCCACCGCCCGCGTGGCAGCCAGGGCAGCGATATCGGTGGCCACGCTGCAGCGCGGATTGTCCTCGTCCACGACCACCAGCCGGCCCGTCTTGCGGATGGACTCGAGCAGCGTCTCCTCGTCCAGCGGCGACAGCGTGCGCGGGTCGACCACTTCAACGTTGATGCCGTCGCGGGCCAGCGTCTCGGCGGCCTCGAGCGCGACCTGGACCATGCGCGAGATGGCAACGATGGTCACGTCGGAGCCCGGTCGCTTCACCTCCGCGGAGCCGAGCGGGATGACGTACTCGCCCTCCGGCACCTCGCCTTTGACATCGTAGAGCAGCTTGTTCTCGCAGAAGATGACCGGATCGTCGTCGCGGATGGCGGCGGCCAGCAGGCCCTTGGCGTCGGCGGGCGTTGACGGTGCAACTACCTTCAAGCCCGGGAAATGCACGAAGGTGGAATACATCGAGTCGGAGTGCTGCGCGGCGGCGCGGAAGCCGGCTCCGATCATGGTGCGGATGACCAGCGGAATCGTCGCCTTGCCGCCGAACATGTAGCGCATCTTGGCGGCCTGGTTGGTGATCTGATCCAGGCACACGCCCAGAAAACCGATGAACATCAGCTCGACCACCGTCCGCAGGCCGGTTGCGGCCGCGCCGACGCCCGCCCCGACGAACGCCGACTCGGTGATCGGCGTATCGCGCACGCGTTCACGACCGAACTCGTGCACCAGGCCTTTGGTGACCCCCAGCACACCCCCCCACGCGTCGAGCTGGGCCGGATCGCTGCTCTGGGAGGCGCCGGTGACGTCTTCGCCCATCAGGATGACCCGCGGGTCCCGCCGCATCTCCAGGCGCAATGCCTCGTTGATGGCTTCGCGATAGCTCAGTTGTCGGGCAGTCATCGCATTACCTCCCTGCCAGTGCCGGCTCGCGGAACGGCCACAGCTGGGCCTCGGGGAAGCTCACGTACACGTCGCCCAGCGTGTCTTCGCCCGCCGGCAGCGGGCTCTGCTGTGCGAACAGGGCCGCCTCTTCGATGATGTTGGCAGTCCGCGTGTCGATCTCCGCCAGCTCGGCCTCGGTCAACAGACGTTGCTGGAGCACGGTGTCGCGGAAGCGGTCGATGCAGTCGCGGCCGCGGAAGTAGCTCTCTTCGTCTTTTGTGCGGTACTTGATCGTGTCCCCTTCGAAGTGGCCGAAGTAGCGGTACGTCTGCGCCTCGATGAAGCTCGGCCCCTCGCCGCTGCGTGCGCGGGCGACCGCCTCGCCCACCGCCTCGTACGTGGCGAACACGTCCTGGCCATCGACCGCGATGCTGGGCATGCCGTACCCGCGCGCGCGTGCCGCGATGTCGCGACCGGACACCGAGTAGTCGGTCGAGGTGGTTTCGGCGTAGCGGTTGTTCTCGCAGATGAACACCACTGGCAGGCCCCAGATGCCCGCCAGGTTCAGGGCCTCGGCGGTTGTGCCCTGGTTCGAGGCGCCGTCGCCGAAGAAGCACAGCGTAACCTGGTCGGTGCCGCGGCTCTTCGCGCTGAGGCCCGACCCGCAGGCCAGCGGCGGACCGCCACCGACGATGCCGTTGGCGCCGAGCATGCCCTTATTCACGTCGGCGATGTGCATGCTGCCGCCCTTGCCTTTACACGCGCCGCCGGACTTGCCATAGATCTCGGCCATCATCTCGCGAATGTTCACGCCCTTGGCGATGCAGTGCCCGTGGCCGCGGTGGGTAATGGTAATGAAATCGTCGTCGCGCAAATGGGCGCACGCGCCGACAGCGACGGCCTCCTCACCCGCGTACAGGTGCACGAAGCCCGGGATCTGGCCCGCCGCAAAGTCCTGATGCAAGCGCTCCTCGAACTGGCGGATCAGCCGCATCCGCTCGTACATCCACAACAACGTGTCTTTACTGATGTCCATCGTTGCTTCCTCCTCCTTTGCTACAGCGACTCGCGGTAGGACGCCGAGGCGAGCTCGTTCTCCCACAGCCGCACGGCGATTGCTGAGAGGTTCGGCGCGGCCAGCCGCTTTGCCAGACGCTGGCACACGATGCGCGCGAAGTGCTCGATGCTCGGGTTGAGCCCGGCAAACTCCGGCCGGTCGTTGAGCAGGTGATCCGCGTAGTCGCGCCGCACCTCCGCCAGCTCGGCTTCGACCTGCACGATGTCCACCAGATACCCGTGCTGGTCCAGCTCCGACCCTTCCAACTGGAGCTCCAGCACGTAGTGGTGCGAGTTGCGCTCGTTCTCAGCGCCCCAGTCGCCGCCGATCAGGTAGTGCTGGGCGATGAAATCCGTGCGCACGGTCATCCCGTACATCGACCAGGCTCAGGCAGTGACGAGCGCGCGAGCTGGCACCCCACCTGCCAGCAGGTGCTGAACGAACCACCCGGTCGCCGCTCGACTGGCCTGCTCGAAACCGTCACCGACGTAGGCGTCGAAGTGACCGCCAGGCAGCAGCTCCAGGCGTTTGGGCTCCAGGGCGCGGCCGTAGGCCTCCAGCGCCAGATCGGCTGGCGTGAGATGGTCGCCACGCCCGACCACCATGAGCAGCGGCGTCGGGGCAATTCGCTCGATGTACGCGCCCGGCTCGTACGCCAGCAGCAAGTCGATGCTACGCAAGGTCACTTCGTTTTTCCACGAAGGAGCGCGGGTGCGACCGGTCTCGGTGAACCACTGGTACGAGTCCGGCGTTGGCAGCGCGGACGGCCCGAGCGGATCCTCGCT
>CBJLVJ010000567.1:0-3210 GCA_966426465.1 uncultured bacterium
GCAAAGACTGGCGTCTGAAGGAGCTGCAGGAACGCTTTAAGGGTGACGTCTCTGTCGTTCACTACGCGCATTGTCGCCACGTCGGCCGCCACCCGGTCTGCACGCCAAACGCCAGGCGACGCGCTCCAGGTGGTGTAGGGGACGTGCAGCCCACGCTGGCCCAGCAACTCCTGCACGCGCGTCAGCTGCAGGCGGTCCTCGTCCTGGCTCAGCCGTGATGGCATCGGACGACAGCAGCAGTTGAGAGTGGCGAGGTTGCCTGATGGACGAGGACGTCATCCCGATCGATCAGATCGAAGATGGGCGTGTCGTGCACGCGATCCCTGCACTGCGCCTGATCGTCATGGGTCGCACGCTGGATGAGGCGCGCGCCTGGCCTGGGTCGGCGATTGCGTATCGCGGACTGCATGCGAGCCAGTGTGCCGAGCCTTCGACGAGACCCGCCGCAGCGGGACGACGATCTGCAAACGCGGAGCTCGAACGCAGCGTCAGCGGCTGAGCTCAGGACCCGACGCCCACAACCCAGCCGTGAAGCCGATCTCGCCATACAGTCGCGCCCAGGCGAGATAGCGCGTGGCCCAGCCGCTCGAGTCGCGGATTTAGACCCCATTCTGATCAGGGCCGATGCCGATGACGACGTGGTGGTTGGCCCATCGCGCCCGTTTCACGCAGCCGGCCTACGATGGGCGGTGTCGCAGGTTTGTCGCGATGCGCGCGGGTCCGTCGGCGGCGCGAGGAATACGGGACGCCCAGACGAGGTTTCGAGCTTTCAGAACGGCATGACTGAAGCACGACCCGCGGAAGCGTGGAATAACGTCAATAGCGACGTTGTCACGCAGTTCCGCAGCGACAACGGCAAGATTTCGTCGGGCATGTTCAAGGGCGCGCGACTGCTGCTGCTCACCACCACTGGCGCGAAGAGCGGCAAGGAGCGGATCAATCCGCTGGCGTTCACGCGCGACGGCAACAACTACGTCATCATCGCCTCGAAAGGCGGCTCGCCAACACATCCGGACTGGTACTACAACGTCCTGGCGAACCCGGAAGTGGGCGTCGAAGTGGCCACGGGCTCCGGGGTGGACCAGTTCCGAGCGCATGCGCGGATCGCGGAAGGTGACGAGCGGCAGCGGCTGTACGATGCGCAGGCAGCGGTGATGCCGAACTTTGCGGAGTATCAGAAGAAGACGTCGCGGGAGATTCCGGTTGTAGTGCTGGAGCCGCGCCGCTGAGAGTAAACGCCCGAACCCTTGGCCCTTTGCCCGAGCTGGCGGCGCCAACCCGAACGTCGTACTCGAGCTGTCCGTGGCGACCCGTCGAACACCAGATCCACTCCGGGGTAGGCAGACCGCCTGAGAGCGCACTTGACCGAACGTCTGAATGGTTCGTGCGCCAGCCAGCCGGGTCATTGCCGAGGAAGTGGTTGGCGGGTGCCTGGTAGCTGAGCCTCGCCGCGACCTCCGCCTGAGGGGTTACTGCCGACCAGGTGAAGCTGCAGCACCGTCGCCGCATCGGGCAGCCACGAGGCTTGCCCGTTCGCCCGAGTCGGCGGCCGCATGGCCGGCACGACGTCCGTTGGCGTGAGGAACACGCCGGAGCCCGGGCCGGCGCCAGGAAGCAGACAGCGTCAGCGGTTTGCCCACGGTTCTCCTCGAAAGCTCAGGCGGCGGCTTGCCGCACCGATTGCCTGTTGGATCGGAGTGCTCGACCGCCGGGATGGCGCCCGCACGGGCCGCGGCGGGCACGCCAGCGCAGACCCAGGCCATCAGGGCTATGCCCGGCCACCAGCTGGTGGGCTACGCGTGCGGACATCATCCCCGGCGCCTTGCCTAACACACACCGTGGCGCCAGCCTCCGAATTGGCCCGCAACACCGCTGTTGGCGGGTCAGGCCGACCGAACAAGCTTGGCTAAGCTTGGGGAGATCGCCGTGGACGCCCCGCACCAGGTGCTCCGTACCAGGAGCCACTTTCATCCCGCCGCCGTGCACCGGGCAGGAGGCGTCGTCATCCGCGACGCGGGACCCTGGGCCCCGACGATGCACGCCCTGCTGCGGCATCTCGAGGCAAGGTGGGGCCATCGCGCAGGTCAGTCGGGTTCAGCGTGTCAACCTGCAACTTGCTGTCTTTTTGCTGCGGCGGGACAAGCCCAGGGACGACCTGCCGCGCCAGGTCGGAGTTCGGCTGCAACACGACGCCGAATTGCGCCATCTGCACAGCACGCACGTTGAAGTACTGCGCATTGTAGGCGCTCGCGTCGCCCGAGGCTGTGCCAACCTCCCATCCGGGCTCGAGCTCAGTCGGCGGCAGGACCAACGTTTTCGCGTCGAACAATTGCGCCGCGACCACGACTGGAGGGGTGGTGAACGCAGCCGACACGAGTGCGGCGCAGACAACGGCGATCAGACCTCCCGGTACTCGGCGCCCCGCGTACCGTCCTGACGAACGAGGCGGTCCCGCCTGCGGGAGCGGCCTGAGTGAGCTAAACGGCACCACGTTCCTCCTCTGCCGCACACCCACGCGGTTGGTCACGGACACGGGTTTCTGCAAGAGCGCTGACAGAACTTCCGCGGCGGGCGCGCCTTCCGCTCCTCCCGATCAGCGGTAGCTGATTGTCGATCCACGCGCTAGCAGCCTCACGATGACCAGGATGCGAAGGGCGGCCATGGCTGTTGGCGGCCGACCGGGTGCTGGCGATGCAGGTTCTCATTGAGATCCCCCTCTTCAAGAGCAGATGCCCCAGCATGGGCTCGCATGGGATGCCAGCGGCTGCTAAAAGCTGCCAAAAGCTGCCGTGGCGCTGGCCATTCGATCTGCTTCGGGCAGTCAGGCGCGGGATTTCGACCTCGAACGGGGTGTCCGCCACCTTCCGTACCCGGCCGCCATGCGTCGGCTGGCCTCAGACCTCGGATATGCCTGTCTCAGGAAGGGCACGCTCCCTGGGACAGGAGTGCGGACAGGAGGCTGCTGTGGATCTTGACGAGCTCATCCCACTCCCCCGCTACCGGATGCGGCACTCGCGCGCGATCAACGCGTCGGTTGACAACGTATGGGACGCGCTTCACGAGCTCACCGTATCGGCCTTGCCTCTGACCTGGAGTCTGGAGGCGTTGCGCCTGCTGCCGGCACGGCTTACAGGCAAGACCCATCCGCCGCTGGCTGGCCGCTCGTTCCTGGAGATCATCATCGGCCAGACCCTGGCTCTGCGCCGGCGC
>CBJLVJ010000568.1:0-3210 GCA_966426465.1 uncultured bacterium
CACCACCGCCGCCCTCCCCCGAGCTGCGCGATCAACGCAATCGGCTCGACGTGCGGTACCACCTGAACGCGCCAGCGATGGTCTCGAGCCGCCTGGTTGCGACCGACGGGACTGAGCTGCCCATCGCCACCAACGCTGCCCGGCCGACCCCGGGCGACTATGTGCTGCAGATTGACGGAACCATCGCCGGGCCGGGCCCGAACGAGCGGCGTGTCCTGCCGGACGGCGACTACCGCGTCGTCCTCGACGTTGAATCGGGCGGTAAGCAGCAGCAAACCCAGGTTCCACTGGTCATTCGAAACGCCGACACGGTGGTGCCGGACGTGACTGGCCTGGCGCTCGTGCCAGATCGCATCTCACCCAACTTCGACGCCCGCGACGACGTGACCCACATCACCTATGGGCTGGCCAAAGATGCGCTGGTGTCGCCTTTTCTCGACGCGCTGTCAGCATCCGGCGCGGCGCGGCGGGTGTGGATGGGTCAGGAGGTCCAGACCGCCGCTGGCGAGCAGCAGCTGACCTGGGACGGCACGGCCAACGGCCAGCCGGTGCCGAACGGCAACTACGTGCTGGGCATCCGCGCACGCGACCGCGCCGGCAATATCGTCGAGCGTGGGCAGCCACTGGTGGTCGAGGACGCAGGGGTGCCAGAGGCCTCGATCGTGAGCGCACACATTGGCCCGCTTCAGATCATCCGCGGCGACCAGGTCTGCCTCGACGCGCTGGTGCGCAACACCGGCCAGACCGTGCTGCGCACCGAAGGGCCCGACCCGGGCTACGTGTACAACTCGCTCGACACATACTCCTCCGTTGAGGATCACCGCTTCGCCGAGCACGCCGGTTTCTGGCGTGTCGGGCTGAGCTGGTCGGGCAGCACCGACGTCAACGGCGCGAGCTATCCCTATCGTTGGGGCTTCGGGCACGACCTCCAGCCTGGCGATGAGGCCACGGTGCACGGCTGCGTGCAGGTGCTCAACGACCAGGACAAGCTGGTGTTCTTCGCCGGCCTGGTCCAGGAGAACGTGGCCATCCGCAGCGCCGGGGCCGGCCTGGTGCGCGTCCAGATTTCGTCCTGACACGCGTGAGCGAGACGCCCCGCGTATCGGCGTTGATCGTCTCCTACAACACGCGCGACCTGCTGCTCGAGGCGATCGGCTCGGTCGCCGACGAGCCGTTGGTCGAAACGATCGTGTTCGACAATGCCTCCACCGACGGCAGCCCCGGGGCGGTGATGGAGCGGTTTCCGGCCGTGCACCTGGTCCGTTCGCCGACCAATCTCGGCTTCGCGGCGGGTGTCAATCGGGCCGCGGCTGGCGCCCGCGGCGAGGCGCTGCTGGTGCTCAACTCCGATGCCAGACTCCTGCCGGGTGCGCTGGACCAGCTCACGAGCCTGCTTGACCACACGCCCAGGGCAGCCCTGGTCAGCCCCTCGCTGCGCTATCCGGACGGCCGACCCCAGGCCGCCGCCTTTCGTTTCCCCGGCCTCGCTCAGATCGTGCTCGACCTGTATCCCGTGCCGCGGCTCACCGACACGCCGCTGAACGGCCGCATCCACAGCCACGTGCCAGCACCGATCGATCACCCGCTCGGCGCCTGCATGCTGATCCGTCACGCAGCCTGGCGGGACGTCGGGCCGTTCGACGAGGGCTATTTCATGTATCTCGAAGAAGTCGACTGGTGTCGGCGCGCCCGTGCTCGCGGCTGGCAGATCTGGCAGCAACCCGCCGCCCTGGCCATCCATCACGGCGGCTCATCAACCCGTCAGCACGCCGAGGCGATGTTCGCTCAGCTGTGGCGCAGTCGGCTGCGCTATTACGCGCGCTATCACGGCCCGCTCTACAACCGCGTGGTGCACCTGCTGGTGCGGCGCCGTCTGCCGCGCGGTCATCCCGTGCGCGACCTGGCGTCGTGAGCCTGACCGCGGCCGTCATCGCCCGTGACGAGGAAACCATGCTGGGCGACTGTCTTCGTTCGCTGGCGTTTGCCGACGAGCGCCTGGTGCTGCTCGACAGCGCCACACGCGACAGGACGCGTGACGTGGCCCTGTCGCATGGCGCGCGTGTCCAGGAGCGCGTCTTCGACAACTTCGCGGCCCAACGCGACGCCGCGCTTCAGCTGGCCACTGGCGACTGGGTGTTGTTCGTCGACGCCGACGAGCGGGTCACGCCGGCGCTGCGCGACGAGGTGCTGGCGCGCGTGGCCGAGCCCGGCGGCAGGCGGGCCTTCTGGGTCCCGCGACACAACTACCTGATGGGCCGCGTGGTGCGCCACGCCGGCTGGTTCCCCGACTACCAGCTGCGGCTGCTCGAACGACAGGCGGCGCACTTCGATCCGCTGCGCGTGGTCCACGAGCTGGCCGTGGTCGACGGGTCCGTGGGCTACCTGACCGAGCCGCTGGTGCACCTCAACTACCGCAGCCTCGGCGAGTTCGTTCGCAAGCAGGAGCGCTACTGCTCGCTCGAGGCTCAACGCTGGCTGGCGACCTTTGGACGGCCTCGCTCGCGCGCGGTGATCGGGCAGCCTGTACGGGAATTCTGGCGGCGCTACGTCGAGCTGCAGGGCTTCCGCGAAGGTGCGCTCGGCCTCATCCTCAGCCTGCTCCTGGCGTACTACGCGGGCAAGGCCGTGCTGCTTGCTCGGCGGCAGTCAGCCGGCCGCCTGTCGTAGTTGTTCAACGCTCGTGATCGCGCGCACGCGCACGACGAAGTCGCCGAGCGATGGGCTCTCGTCGCGCAGCTTGTGCAGCAAGCCCGGGATCGGGTTGACGGGCGAGGCGGCGAAGCCTTCGCCGTAACTGCCGTAGAGCGCGAAGTACGCCTGGTTGAGCTTGCGGATCGTGTAGCCGTGCTGTTGCAGCTCGTCGCGACGCGCGCTCATGTAGGTCTCCGCGCCGTCGACGTCGCCGGCCGCCAGCAGCTGCTCGGTGCGAAGCCGCGTTTCGCGCATGAACGCTCGGAAGTCGAAGGCTGGCCGGCCACGGCTCGGGGCAGCGCCCCCGCCGCTCGGGGCAGCGGCGCCGCCGCTCGGGGCGACCAGGCCGAGCGACGTGGCCAGCTCGCCGCCTACTTCCTGGCCGATCATGTCGGCGGTGGTCTCATTGATCTCGCGCGTTTCCTGGCTGCTCCAGTAGCCCGCTCCAAGCGGATAGAAGACCAGGTACTGGTGCAGCCACTCGTGGGCGACTGAGGAGAGCACGCGGTCCGCGGCATC
>CBJLVJ010000569.1:0-3209 GCA_966426465.1 uncultured bacterium
CTTCTGGGTCGGCATCGGCTTGGCGATTCTGATCATCGGCCGCGGGTCCCCGGCTGGCCAGTGCGCCCGGCCGTGGTTCTTTCGTCGCAATGCGAACTCGGTAAACCGCGCGGTTGCCTGCCTGCGTGTGGCCACTGGCGTGGCTCTGATCGCGCTGGCCCTGGGCGAGAAGCTGTGGAACCCCGACCTCGGCCGCGCGTTCATGACGGATCACGCCGCGTTCAACGTCTTCCGCAGCGTCTTCGACATCACCGCGGTCTCCGACGACCTGTTCGTGCTGTTCATCGGCTTGACCGAAGCGGCCATCGGCGCGGCGCTCATCAGCGGCCGCTTGACCCGACTGGTCGTGCTCGGTGGCTGGCTTCCATTTCACCTCGGCATCCCGCTGTTGCCTGACCAGGAGCTGATTGGTCATCTGCCGATCTTCGGCATTATGTACGTGCTGCTCGTCCATGCCAGTGCGCCACAGGCCGCGCTTGCCGAGCAACCGCGTCGGGCGCGTCCGAGCGCGGCGCCGGCGCCTTCGGTGCGACGGCTGCCCGTACCAGCGGCCGGGCGCACGCGCCACGTTCGTCGGCCCAGCGTGGCCGTGGCGTGGCGCAGCACAACGCCTTACGCGGCGAGGCGGGCCACGGGACGCTCAGCGAACAAGATCGCGTCGACGTCGCTGGCCGTCAGCGGTCGGGCAAACAGGTACCCCTGACGAGCGATCGTAACTGGCTGATCGGCTCGTCTCGTCTGACCTCGGCCTCGGTTCCGATCACGCCGCTGCCCGAGCGGTGTCGATCAGGTCGAGCAGGACCGGGTAGACGACGTCAACGCGCGCATTCGGTTGATACGGCCCGATGATGTCGTGCAGCGGGCCCAGCTCCGGGCCAAATTGATACTCCTGCACGTCAACTCCGAGGTGCGCCCGCCAACGGCGCAGGACCGCTCGTGTGGCCGCGTTGTTGACTGCCGGATCGCGGCGTGTCGTGACTGCCAGGACGGCGCCGGCGGCCGGCCGGCCGCGTCGTGCGGCGGCAGAAACCTCAGCACCGAGGAGGAACGACTCAGCCATGGCGTGGGTCGAAAAGCGCGGATAGCTGCACGCCGGTCCCAGGCGGGCCCGCTTGCGCGGGTCCCACCAGACGAACACATTTGGCAGGCGCAAAGCGAGCCGACTCAGCGCCGGCACCAGTGCAAGCGGCACACCGAACGGAGCGAAGGCCGGCGCGATGGGCACCGCCAGATCCACCTCGGCGCGGTGTTGCGCGCACCACGCGGCAAGGACGCCACTCACGGATAGGCCAGCGACGGTCAGATGCTGTCCCAGGCCGCGCCCGATGTCGACCGCCTCGCTCGCGAACTGGCGAAACTCCGTCGAAGTCAAGCGGCCCTGGTCACGCGAAAGGCGGTCCGCGTAGCCGTGCCGCGGCATACGCGGAATCAGGACGTTGTACCCACGGGCATGGAACGCGGCGCCGAGCTCGACGAACTGAACGGGGCTGCTGGTGATCCCGTGCAGAAAGACCACGGCTCGTCGGGCGGCGTCGCCGTGCTCGAAGAGCACCGAGTGGCACGCCGCATTGATGCTCGGGTCGGCCGTTTCGCGCGCCTGCAGCTGCCGCACCATTTCCACGCTTTCAGCAAATTCCGGCCGCTGGATTATCACTGCGCTGCAACGTCCTTAGCTGCAATTTAACGTCCGTGGGCGACACTCAGGTGCATGAGTACTCAGACAACCACGCCGTATATGCTGCGCCGGGTGGCTGCCCGCGCGGGGGTCGGCGTGTGGCGGCACCGCGGGGGCGTGCTGCTCGCAACGGTCGTTTCGGTCGCCCTGGGGGCGTACGCGGCCATGACCTGGTCGGGCGGAGCGCCCCTGTCACCCAGCCAGGCCGGATCTGTCGCTGCCAGCACAGACTGCGCCGACACGGCCATGGCGGCCATCGCCGACAAATCCTCTGCCGCGGCACAGCGCGCGTACCAGTGCATGGCGCCGTCCGTCCAGCAGCGCATGACCGAGCAGGCGTTCGTCCAGCAGCTTCAGAGCCAGAGTGTGCCCAATGTGAGCAAACTGGCGCGGGTCGGCGACTACCGCACGCCAACTGGCGGCACCATGGTCTATTACGCGGTCGACGCAAGCGGCGGCCAGAGCGCTGGCTACATCGTGTACCTGGCCACCGACGGGAAGGTGCTCAGAATCGAGTAAATGCGAAAGGGTGCCGGCGCGGCACCCTTTTCAGCAAAACAGAAGACGGAATCGTCAGCCCGCGCGCTCGGTATCGCCCTTGATACGGTCGGCTACGCCGCGGGCGCGGGTCTCGTCGTCGCCGGTCACCTTACCGAGGCCCTCTTCGACCTTGCCCTTGATGGCATGTCCAGCGCCTTTGACCTCGCGCTTGGCTTTGGCCGTGTCCTTCTCTGTCTCGCCCTCGGCCTGCATGTCAGTGTCACCGGTCAATTTGCCAACGCCCTCTTTGATGTTGCCCTTGGCTTCGTCAATCCGCTCGCCCATATCGGCGTACCTCCACATGCTTGGCGTCGCATCGCGACGTATTGTCCTCACTGGTTCGCAAGAACCGGGCCGCCGAGGTGCTCGGCTTGCAGGGCGCGCTCGACGTCCTCGCGGCGAAGCACTCCGACCAATCGACCATCAGCCGTCGAGACCAGCACCCGACCTGCGTCGGCTTTGGCCATGTGGTGCGCCATGGCGTGCACGCTCACGTAGGGTCGGTAGGTGGATGGTGCAGGATTCATCACGTCGTCGACGCGCGCGCTGGGATCGCCCTCGAGCGCTTTGCCACGCAGGTCGCCCAGAATCACGCCGGTGTCGCTGACGACCACGCACAGGTCTGCGTGGATCTCGCCCACCTGCTGACCCGGGTGGCAGGTCGGAACATCACGCAGGGCGAGCGAGCCAATCCGCGGCTCCCGTGCTGCTTCGCCTTCGGTTGGCTGGCCAGCCGCCAGCCAGTCGATCTTTCCCCCAACGTAGCGATACACGGCCGAGAAGCCGAGCGTTTCGAGCCGCCACGCGGCTCGGGCGCTCAGGTCTCACTGGACGTCCTCGCAATAGACGACCACCGCTCGAGCTGTCTGGCCGCCAAGAGTTCGATCGGCGGCTGCCGCGGTCAGCTCTTCGAGCGGCAAGGACAGCGCGCCGGGCAGATGCTCGCGCTCGTATGCCTCGCGCGGCAGGACCTCGACGAGGGCCGCGCCGTCGG